>NZ_JACJES010000050.1:0-1555 GCF_014164175.1 Pseudoalteromonas sp. SG44-5
GCGGTGTATTTCTGTAAACTCTTTCCTCATTAGTCTTGAGCTAACACCTTTAAGCGAATTAATTAATTTACTTAATTGTACTTTAGGAGGGTATTCAATTAACAAATGAACGTGATCTTGCTCACCGTTAAATTCGACTAAATCAACTTCAAAATCTTTACACACATCTAATAGTATCGCCTCTAGCCGATTTAAAATTACATCATTAAACACCTTGCGCCTGTATTTTGTCACGAATACTAAATGTGCATGTAATGCGCTAACACAGTGCCGACCTTTTCTTACTTCTGCCTCATTCTTATGCGTCATAATTATAATAGACCAATAGTTGATTGTCATACTTAGGTATATATAATGAGAGAAAGCAAGGAGTAAGACCAAGTGATTTTAATAGCATACAAATACAGAGTTTACCCAAATAATGAACAGGCGCTAATGCTTACTCATACATTTGGCTGTGTTCGTTTCGCTTATAATTCAGCACTTGGTTACTCTAAAGAGCAATACGACTTAGGTAATAAAACCAATTATAACGATTGGAGTAAAAACCTCACTCAGCTTAAAAAGAACCCTGATTTTGCATGGTTGAAAGATGTTTCAAGTGTGCCATTGCAGCAAGCATTAAAGCACCTAGATAAAGGCTTTAAATCATTCTTTAAGTCTGGCTTTGGCTACCCTAAGTTTAAAAATAAACAGGGTAATCAATCAGTAAGCTATATGAGTAACGGCTTTAAGTGGGAGGCTGATAAGCAATCGTTAACACTTGCTAAGATGAAGCAGCCATTAAAAATTAAGTGGTCACGCTCATTTACTGGTAAGCCTAGTTCGCTGACTGTATCTAAAACTAAATCAGGTAAGTACTTCATTAGTATCTTAGTTAAAGAAGATATTAAAAAACTACCAGTAGCGAATAAAACGGTAGGCGTAGACGTTGGCATTAAAGATCTTGCTATCTGTTCGGATGGCACTAAGTTCAATAATCCACGATTAACAAACAAGTACGCTAGCAAGCTAGCCAAAGCACAACGTAAACTAGCCAAGAAGAAAAAAGGCTCTAACAACTTCAACAAGCAAAAACGTGTTGTTGCTCAAATTCACGAAAAGATAGCAAACTCACGCAAAGACTTTACCCAAAAAATGACAACGAAACTTGTAAACGAAAACCAAGTGATAGGGATCGAGTCATTGAAAGTCAAAAACATGGTTAAGAACCGTAAGCTATCTAAGCATATCCACGATGCTAATTTTGGTGAAATAGTAAGGCAGTTAGAATATAAAGCCGATTGGTATGGCCGTAAAGTGTCAGCTATTAGCCAGTGGTTTCCATCAAGTAAAATGTGTAATGAGTGCGGTTCGCTGTATTCTGGTAAATGGTCATTAGCTATAAGAACGTGGTCTTGTGAATGTGGAGCTATCCATGATAGAGATCATAATGCTGCTATTAATATCCATAATGAGGGATTAAGGCTAATAGCTTAAATAATTTGTGGCGGTAGGTAGTACCGACACATTAAATGCTTGTAAGAGGTTTTAGAAGTCTAAAGTGATCTAGTAT
>NZ_JACJES010000051.1:0-1435 GCF_014164175.1 Pseudoalteromonas sp. SG44-5
GAGTAATGCCAGTCAGTTAAGCTGACTGGTATTTTTATTTTTGTTAGATGGGTATTTTGATGGTTTGGGTTTTAACCATCTTTTATAGCTTCTTTCTTCACGCCTTTGTGGCAATTTAAAGTAACCTAACTGCTCTATTAATAACGTGTAGTGCTTGGGAATATTCCCAGGTGATGTCAGTGGTATCGTTGCAAAATACTGGGTGACTGCCATTGAACAACTCGCAAAACTTAGTTGATTTGGTAACACACTATCGAGCTTGCTCGCAGCCTCTGTCATCGCTTGTCTTATGAGGTTATATGCCAGTAATATCCCCCATAATTCTTGCTCTATCATATCGGGCCGTTTGCTTCTCAAGGTATATTTACTGTTCAATAGTGTTTGTTTCATTTCTCTAAAGCCAAGTTCTATTTCCCAGCGATAACAATATAATTCAACCATTTCCTCACTGGGAAAGCGCATTGGGTCAATCATAGACGTCAGAATGCGATAAGTTTTTCCTTTAATCGTTTTAGTAACCAAGCGAGCATCAACATGAGCAGGTAAATCAGCAAATTTCTTTCTAGATTGCGGGGTCGACGTCAACCGTATCTGTAAGTCATTCGGGCTTATTTTCTTTACCACTTCAAACTGAAGATCTTTGCGTGCGGGTATCATCCAGTGGCGTTGTTTTCCTGCTTGTTGCCAACGATTTAGTAGCCCAAGAGAATAATACCCTTTATCAAATATCGTTAACGAGTTATCGGGTGTTTGCTCAATAAGCTGTTCAGCGAGTACCATTTCGCTGGTTCTATAATCAGAGAATGCACTGTTGATAAGTTGATGGCTGGTGACTTCCATATGACAAACCATACGTATTTTCGGAAAGATATTTTCACTGCGCCCATTGCTTTGAGCTTTAAATGTTTCATGGTTTTCAGGTGTATCTGTTGTCCGCCAGACAACCCCATCTACAGCGAGTAAATTGAGCCCTGCCCATGTTTCAAACTTATCGCTTTGATAACTTTGCTTTGCCATTGCTAGGAATACTTGTTTAACGGCTTCTGAGCCTAGACGCTGCCTAGCTTGCACGATTGCACTGGGTGCCAGTAAAGGTTTTTTATCAGGTAACATAATGTCCATTTGAGTCGCTATATCCCAAACTGAACGTTGTCTGAATAAGCTCATGCCAATGATTGACCATAGTACAGCCTCTAAAGGTAGACGGCGTTTTCTAATGGTTGCTACACCGGCCTGTTGAAAAGCGTGTTCAATTAATTCAGGGGAGAGTATTTCGGCGTACTTTTCAAATGTGTGAAATGTGTTGCATGCATCGAGGGTAGCAGCTAATTCGTGAGCAAGTTGCATAAAAAATCCTATGACCTGTGATCATAGGATTCTGATCTCATTTTACCGATCGTCAAGCTTTTTATTACTTAACTGATCGGCATTACTC
>NZ_JACJES010000052.1:0-1180 GCF_014164175.1 Pseudoalteromonas sp. SG44-5
AGCCATGATAAAACTCCTGATTACTTTCGTAATGTTGCTATTTTAATTTAACCAAAAGCTATCACAATTGTATGCTCAAGCTCTGTACTAATTAAGTTAACGGCAGGATAAGTAATTTCTTTAGGGTTAATTAGAAAAATACGTAATTAATTTTAAAAATCAGTCATTATTTTGTAATTTATTGAAGTAAAGTAATTTGTGTAAGTAACAGTGTTTATACTTATAGCCAGGCTGCCCATAAGCTTTATGTTTTCGGCTAAAACAAAAAAAGGAGCTGAGCAAAGCTCAACTCCTTTAGTAAATGTTTAGTTAATAAATATTTAACGGCTACTTTAAATTTTTAACCTAGTAAGCTAAGTGCTGCTTGTGGTAACTGGTTCGCTTGCGACAAAATTGACGTACCTGCTTGTTGTAATATTTGGTTCTTCGTCATGTTAGCAGTTTCTGTCGCAAAGTCGGTATCTTGAATACGGCTACGTGAAGCAGATACGTTTTCTTGAATATTAGCAAGGTTGCTGATTGTATGGCCAAAACGATTTTGTAATGCACCTAAATCAGCACGGCTTTCATTAATTTCACCTAAAGCATTGTCAATAATAGCTAGTGCGTTGCTAGAGCCTACCGCTGTACTTATATCTATATCGTCAACTTTTGTATCAGCTGTAGTCGCAGAGACAGCTACCGCAACACTTGGAGCAATTGCTGTAGTCCCATCAATTTCAAAAGCTGCTGCTGTTAAAGTTTCACCACTTAATATACTACCACTAAGAGTTACAGTACTACTCGAACCGAAAGCACCCGCTGCTGTTGCCTCAACACCTAAGCCATTTAATGATGCATTTAAAGCAGATGCCAAAGAATCATGATCCGTTACGTTACTTAAATCTACTTCAATTGATCTCGTGGCTCCATCTAAATCAGTGTGCTCAAATGATAAAGTAGCTCCCTCAGCAGCTAATTTAGCAATACCTCCATCATCAAACGTACCTGCCATTGTTGCTCGAGTAGTTGTGCCTAACTTGTCAGCACTAATATCACCAAGTGACATAGTAATAGTTTCTGCAGCGTTTGAACCAACCTGAAACCCTTTACTACCAAACGAGCCGTTCAATAAACTTTGACCACCAAACGATGTAGTTTCTGCAATGCGGGTTAATTCCGTTTGCAATGCACCCACTTC
>NZ_JACJES010000053.1:0-1054 GCF_014164175.1 Pseudoalteromonas sp. SG44-5
AACGTTTAAACCTGAATCTTGTAACTATAAACACATAGACACTTACAAGGATTTGATACCCGAGCATTGGTATAAATATCACTATGAACAACTAGAAAAATTTAAACCTGAGAACTTAACCAGCGGCGATACTGACGATTTAGGACGGGAGTTATTTAACGAACATGGCCACATTATTTACCCCAAAACACTCAAAGAGTGTTACATGCGACACAGAAAATACAACTGGGATATTATCGTCTGTACCCCCGATATTACCAGCGTCCATAAATACATTAGAAACGTTAGTCAATACGCCTATGCCCACAAGTATTTTGATGGACTCGCAGCAATCCCTTATTACAACAGAAGGCCGCGAATCTTCGAGCATAACCCAAAACTCGACGGAAAAACCCCAAACAAATCAAGTACCATCACGTGGAAAAAAATCCCCATCGAAGTCCACAAATGCTACAAATCGACCGCTACCGGAGGTATTACAAAAGGACAAGGTAAGAATTTCTTATTCAGTCCTATTTTTGCCTTTCCGGTTACTGCTATCTTTTTGTGCATATTGTATTGGTTATGGTATTTCACCGGTGATAAAGGCGACGTTCAAGATGTTGAAAAAACCACTGAAATCAGTGTGGAAAATCCTAAAAAAAATATTAGTCCTAATAGTAATAATGCTAATTTTCAGGTTTCTAATGGTGAGCCTATTCTTGTAGGTTTGCCATATGGGGCAAGTGAGGTTTTCGTCACTGGCATTCAGGAAGTAAAGCGGCCAGACAGAACGCACCGAGAATACATATTTGAATTTATAACTGAAAAGTACGGTGTCTTTAGTGTTAATTCTTACGACTTAGCCAGTATGGGTTTTAGTATTCAGTATTTCAGCCCGTGTAATGTAATTATTAAACAAGGCACTTTTGTTTATCGCGCGTTGTGTAGCCCTAACCGATACGAGCAACCCAAACCCGACAAACCAGATACCGATATTTCTTTATTATCATCTTTATAAACCGTTTAAAATAATCCGCCAAGCGAAGCCTGAGCGTAGCGGATTATTTAACGG
>NZ_JACJES010000054.1:0-908 GCF_014164175.1 Pseudoalteromonas sp. SG44-5
AATTATTAAACGATTAACCAAAGGCTTAAACCCTTGGGATATACCCAAATCAATAATTGAAGCCACAATTACCCCACCCAACCAAATGGAGTTTTTAACATGAAAGTAATTTTATTATCTGCGGCTATGGGTCGTGGTGTGTCTAGTAAATCAGGCGCGGCAAAACCTTACTCGTTTTCGTCTATCTCGTACTTAGTACCAGAGCAAGATTACATTCAAGGCGACCACAATATACAAAAATGTGGCTATGAAGCTAAAAGTGTAGAAATGACAGAAGACCAAACGCTTTACAATAAGTTTAAACAAATCACTGATGAAAACGGTATTTGTGAAGTTAACTTAGTTTTACAGCCAGACCCTAGAAATATGTCACGCAATATTGTTGCTGATGTTTCATTGGTGAAATAGAAAATGACTGACAAAGAGCTAATAGCGCTTAATGAACAAGTTGCAATTAATACTTTAGTTTTGCATTTAGCACTTCGTCATTTTTATTTAAACGCTCAATTTAGAGGTTTATAAAAAAATGTCTCAATGCGTAGCTATCCAACCCGACCAAACTTTAAAAGCCGTTACTGGTGTTTGTGACTTTGTGGTGGTTACACAAGCTGAGTTCCTAGAACTACAGCAACACGGATTAGTAAACGTTCTTAATGAATTGTTTGCTTTTGACTTGGCCACTTTCGGCCTAATTAACTCTGCGGCATTAGTCGCTTTTATAACTGCTCATTGTATCGGTCGTGTCGTCCGAGTAATGGGCAAAACATAACTCCTAAAGGGAAGCTAAAAATGAAAAATTTATTAAAAAGTAAAGCAGTGAAGTTTGTTGCATTTGGTTCGGCTGTTATGGGTTCGGCAACTGCGTTTGCTGCTGACCACACCGCTGCAATTGATGCTGCTGTAACTGA
>NZ_JACJES010000055.1:0-859 GCF_014164175.1 Pseudoalteromonas sp. SG44-5
TTGTCTTTATCGAGCGCTTCGATATTGTAAGGAGGAAAGCTTGGCTGCTTATCTGAACTTGCTGCCGCATCCATTAAAGACGCTAAATGATCGAAACCGATGAATGAACGATAAAGGGGTGATAAGTCTACTGTACGCATAATAATATCCTCATATTTAAGCGATATTTCAGTTGTGCTTTTCTAATGAACAAACACAAATGAAGTTTAATTAATAATATAAATTTCAATTACTTCTGTTTAACAAGGACCCATCAGGCGTCCTCTACTTATCTATATATGGACGTTAAAATTGTTTTCAAGCAAATAACAAATAATTTTTTAAATTTACTCTTTTAAAATACACAACAAGGTCGTTAAACATAAATTACAATGGTAAAAATACCGCCTCAAGCGAGGCGGCTAAAACAGTGGAAAATATTTAAAGTGAATTACTTATCTTCGAGCAAATCATTGCCACCTATTGCTATTTTGCGCGGTTTTAACGCTTCAGGTATTTCACGTTGTAAATCTATGCTGAGTAAACCATGGGCTAAATCAGCAGCGATAACTCTGACGTGATCTCCTAACTGAAACTTACGCTCAAAATTGCGATCTGCAATGCCTTGGTGAATAAATTTACGCTCTTTACTATCGTCTTTACTTTGTTTAACCCCGCTAACTTTTAGGGTGTTATTTTCTGACTCGATTGTCAGTTCACTATTGCTAAAACCAGCAACTGCCATAGTAATTCGGTATTTGTCTTTATCGAGCGCTTCGATATTGTAAGGAGGAAAGCTTGGCTGCTTATCTGAACTTGCTGCCGCATCCATTAAAGACGCTAAATGATCGAAACCGATGAATGAACGATAAAGGGGTGA
>NZ_JACJES010000056.1:0-793 GCF_014164175.1 Pseudoalteromonas sp. SG44-5
AATTATTAAACGATTAACCAAAGGCTTAAACCCTTGGGATATACCCAAATCAATAATTGAAGCCACAATTACCCCACCCAACCAAATGGAGTTTTTAACATGAAAGTAATTTTATTATCTGCGGCAATGGGTCGTGGTGTGTCTAGTAAATCAGGCGCGGCAAAACCTTACTCGTTTTCTTCTATCTCGTACCTAGTACCAGAGCAAGATTACATTCAAGGCGACCACAATATACAAAAATGTGGCTTTGAACCTAAAAGTGTAGAAATGACAGAAGACCAAACGCTTTACAACAAATTCAAACAAATCACTGAAGCAAACGGTATTTGTGAAGTTGATTTAGTTTTACAGCCAGACCCTAGAAATATGTCACGCAATATTGTTGCTGATGTTTCATTGGTGAAATAGAAAATGTCTCAATGCGTAGCTATCCAACCCGACCAAACTTTAAAAGCCGTTACTGGTGTTTGTGACTTTGTGATGGTTACACAAGCTGAGTTCCTAGAACTACAGCAACACGGATTAGTAAACGTTCTTAATGAATTGTTTGCTTTTGACTTGGCCACTTTCGGCCTAATTAACTCTGCGGCATTTGTCGCTTTTATAACTGCTCATTGTATCGGTCGTGTCGTCCGAGTAATGGGCAAAACATAACTCCTAAAGGGAAACTAAAAATGAAAAATTTATTAAAAAGTAAAGCAGTGAAGTTTGTTGCATTTGGTTCGGCTGTTATGGGTTCGGCAACTGCGTTTGCTGCTGACCACACCGCTGCAATTGATGCTGCTGTAACTGA
>NZ_JACJES010000057.1:0-707 GCF_014164175.1 Pseudoalteromonas sp. SG44-5
AATAACGGGTAACTTTTTGAAGTAACGCTTTAAGCCAGTAGCTTTTCGCAGTTACTCACGTTGGTGCGCCGCTTTCTGTTTAGGTGTTCGCAGTATCCTTCGTGCGACGCTGGGCGACCTACTGCTCCATGAAATACGCGACTAAATTGTGTGGTGAGTTTTAGCCAGTTTTCGGGGGTAATGTTTACTCTTTGTAACAGGGGTAAAGTGGTATCTTCAATATAGCCTTTCTTGTCTTCACGTATACAACGCCCGGTTAATTCTACTAGTTCAAGGTAAGATTTAAGCGCAAAGGGTAATCCTTTTGCCATTTGCTTTTTTGGTTTACCTGAAAAGCGTAGAAGTTGCTTCGGTTGCTTACCTGCAGTGGCGCTTTCAATGCGTATTTTTACACTGGTATGCTCTGATGTTTCTGGTGTTGTTGCTGCCTTTGCTCTTATTGGGTTTAAATCAACATATGCCATACAGGCGATTAATGCGGCTTCATCTAAAAGGGCTTGTGATTTAAAACGTCCCTCCCAAAACCGTCCGGTACAGTTATCTTCTTTATTAGCTCTGCGCGCAATGTCTTCATTTAATAGCCGCATAAACCAACTGATATTAGCTAAGCGTTCTCGGTATTCACTGATTGTTTCATTTAACAGTAGCCATTCAATTTTGCTTAGCTCTTCGCCTTGCAGGTATTTGTTAGTGAGTACAGTGCCTTT
>NZ_JACJES010000058.1:0-707 GCF_014164175.1 Pseudoalteromonas sp. SG44-5
AAAGGCACTGTACTCACTAACAAATATCTGCAAGGTGAAGAGCTAAGTAAAATTGAATGGCTCTTTCTAAATGAAACAATCAGTGAATACCGAGAACGCTTAGCTAATATCAGTTGGTTTATGCGGCTATTAAATGAAGACATTGCGCGCAGAGCTAATAAAGAAGATAACTGTACCGGCCGCTTTTGGGAGGGACGCTTTAAATCACAAGCCCTCTTAGATGAAGCCGCATTAATCGCCTGTATGGCATATGTTGACTTAAACCCAATAAGAGCAAAGGCAGCAACAACACCAGAAACATCAGACCATACCAGCGTAAAAATACGCATTGAAAGTGCCACTGCAGGTAAGCAACCGAAGCAACTCCTGCGCTTTTCAGGTAAACCCAAAAAGCACATGGCGAAAGGATTACCGTTTGCGCTTAAATCTTACCTTGAACTAGTAGAATTAACCGGGCGTTGTATACGTGAAGACAAGAAAGGCTATATCGAAAGCAGCACTTTACCCCTGTTACAAAGAGTAAACATTACCCCCGAAAACTGGCTAAAACTCACCACACAATTTAGTCGCGTATTTCATGGTGCAGTAGGTCGCCCAGCGTCGCACGAAGGATACTGCGAACACCTAAACAGAAAGCGGCGCACCAACGTGAGTAACTGCGAAAAGCTACTGGCTTAAAGCGTTACTTCAAAAAGTTACCCGTTATT
>NZ_JACJES010000059.1:0-694 GCF_014164175.1 Pseudoalteromonas sp. SG44-5
GCCCTAACCGATACGAGCAACCCAAACCCGACAAACCAGATACCGATATTTCTTTATTATCATCTTTATAAACCGTTTAAAATAATCCGCCAAGCGAAGCCTGAGCGTAGCGGATTATTTAACGGCCTTTCTTTTATCCAGGCACTTGATTGTTGTTACATTATTCATATACCTGGCATTTGATTTCTGTTACATTAATCAAATACCTGGCTAATAATTAGAGGCAATTATGTATAAAAATGAATATTGGGGCGGAGCACGTGAAGGTGCAGGAAGGCCAAAAAAATTACCAACTAAACCAGTGAGACTAAATGATTTAGAGCAAGAGCTTATTTCACTATCTCGTGAACATGATTTGCTTGAGGTTCTTTTAACTTATGCTAAGAAAAATGCTGAATAGATTTTTATGGCGCAGCCATGTAGACCGCACACCTATATTAATTTAGCATTGCTGCCTATCGGTCGTTACCAAGCGAAGCGCAAACCATATTATTAGTTTCACAAATCCCGCGCTTGCGCCCTTGATAAACCAATACGGAATTTAGAGTAATGCAGTCGCTAAGGAAAACCCCCTCCCCCCGTATACTAATAGGGGGGGAGCGAAAATTTAACACTTATGCCGATTTTGCATTGTGATTTTTTAAAAAGGAGTATTAATCACAATGTTTAAATCAGAATTTCACAAACAGTTTCT
>NZ_JACJES010000005.1:0-206127 GCF_014164175.1 Pseudoalteromonas sp. SG44-5
AGTGTGGGTGAGTAATGTACACAAGTCTCCCGCGTAGGTCGGGCGAGCGTAGCGATACCCGACACTCAAATCATAAAAACATCACCACTAGCCAATGAATGTGGTGCATTTGCACTGTGATTTTCTACCGCTGTGGGCACTACGACATTACCAGGCTCCAAATTATAGAAAGCTCGACTAGAAATAGTCGGGCTTTTTTACATCTGCAGGAAAGTGAGGTTCGTATAATTAATATACACTCATCCAACACCTAACACGTAGGTCGGGCGAGCAACGCGATACCCGATGATAAAATCATAAAAAAAATCACCACCGGCGAATAAGGTTAAACTTAACTTGTGAGTATGATTGAATTGATAATGTTGTTATTCGTTTTTTATCACTAAATACAGCACATAGGCGTAGTTACTGTTGATAACTTTCGCTAATTTTTGATCTTATTATTTGCTATAATTGTTTTATAAATAGCCTGTATAGCCGTATTGAGAGAATCAGCACAATGGAATTTGAACAAGATAGCACTTTAACCCTTCCTTTATTTCTTTTTGATGACACTTTAAGTGACAGAGATTTAGAGCAACCTGACTTTGAAATTTCATTGCCACTAGATGACGAATTGCTGACTCAACTATGTCAAAACCCTAGTGAAGACAGTAGTATAGCAATTAGTGTTGAGAGCTATCAGTTAACAATAGTTAACCCTGAACTGGCAGATATTGCAGAGCAACAGCATGATGCACAATTAACTTTAACCCGCGGGCCATTATTAAGTGCAGTACTGATTACAGCAGATCAACAAACATTTGTTTCTCCACAAATGGATATGATGCCTACGTTTGATTTGGGCGATGAGGACGAATGATGAGAAAAGTCGTAATAAGTACGCTAATACTGATTATTTTAAGTGGCTGTGCGTATTTAGGTAATGCTCATTACAATGATTTATTTGGCCCTGAGCAAACACAAGATCGTATGGTTTTACATAGTACAATTGAGGGGGCTGATTTTTTACAAAATGTAAAGCCAGTGCTTGATACACGCTGTGTAGTTTGCCACGGTTGCTACGATGCGCCATGTCAGCTTAAGCTCTCATCTCCCGAAGGCATTGATAGAGGTTTAAGTAAAGAGCTGGTCTATGATGGTACGCGTTTATTAGCCACTACACCGAGCCGTTTGTTGTTTGATGCAGATAATACCCAGCAATGGCGTGATAAAGGTTTTTCGCCGGTGCTAAATGAGCGCGAGCAAAGCATAGAAGCAAACTTAGCAGGCAGTGTGTTATTTAATAGCTTAGTGCTAAAGCAAAGCTCTGATATTGCTAACAATGAAGTACTTGATGATGGTGATTTTGATTTTTCGTTAAGTCGCTCTCAAACCTGTGCCACTATGGGAGAGTTTGATAGGTTGGCGGATGATCAACCACATGGTGGTATGCCTTATGGTTTGCCAGGCGTATCGCGTGAGGAATTTAAGCACTTACAAAATTGGCTGAAAAACGGTGGTAAAATGGCCAATATTGCACCGCCAACAGCGTTTGAGCTACAACAAATTAAGCGTTGGGAAGCATTTTTAAATCAAGATAGTTTAAAGTATCAGCTTTCTGCGCGTTATATTTACGAGCATTGGTTTTTAGCAAATATCTATTTCACTCCAGAAAACACGCAAACCTTTTTTAAATTAGTGCGCTCAAGTACACCACCCGGTGAAGATATTAAACTCATTAGCACACGTCGTCCTTATGATGATCCTAATGTTGAACGTGTTTACTATCGAATGATGCATGAACGCTCAACTATTTTGTCAAAAACACATTTGCCACTTAAATTAAATGATGCAAAGCTAACGCGTTTATATCAGCAGTTTATAGAGCCTGAATATACGGTAGCGAGCATGCCAAGCTATGAGCCAAAGGCTGCCTCTAATCCTTTTAAAACCTATGAAGTGATTCCAATCGACTCAAAATATCAGTTTATGCTTGATGAAGCTGAGTTAATAATTATGGGCTTTATTAAAGGGCCGGTTTGTCGTGGGCAAATTGCACTTAACGTCATAAATGATCATTTTTGGGTTGCATTTGCTGATCCTAAAAAAGTGGCTACTCCTGCTGTAGGTGAAATGCTGATTCAGCACGAAGATGCGCTTGAGCTACCTGCCGCTGAAGAAAGTAACGCATTAGCGATTAAAAGCTGGATTAAATATTCGGTGCGCGAAAAACGTTACTTAAAAGCTAAAGTTGAGCTGGCTAATGAGCTGTTTAAAAATGGCGATCACTTAACCACTAATTTATTGTGGAAAGGTGATGGTGTTAATAAAAATGCTGCGTTAACTGTATTTCGTCACTCAGACAGTGCTACGGTTGTGAAAGGCTTAATTGGACAAGAGCCTAAAACTATGTGGGTGCTTGATTATGCTTTATTTGAGCGCATTCACTATTTATTGGTTGCTGGATTTGATGTATACGGCAATGTAGGGCACCAACTCGTTACACGTTTATATATGGATTTTTTACGTTTAGAGGGAGAGGGTAACTTTCTTGGCCTATTACCTGAAGATAAACGAGAGCAAATTAAAAGTAGTTGGTATCGTAAGTCACCGCCTAGCTTATCTAAGTTCTTTAAAAGTAACCAAGAGTTTAGCCAACCTAGCGGAATAGTTTATAAAACCGATGATCCGCAACATGAGCTTTATGGCTTAATTAAAACGGCATTATCGCCCGTACTTAGCGAGCATTACGATTACACTAGCGTTTCTGGGCCGTTAGCAAGTATTAATACTATGCCTGTTAAGGCAATTAACTTATTGCCACCTGTATCTTATGTATTGGTTAAGCAAACAGACAATAGCCATAAAGCGTATACCATTATTCATCATAACGCACATTACAATATCTCTAGCTTACTTAACGAAGAAGGTCAGCGAGCTTTTGAAGAAGATACTGTCACTCTAGTTCCTGGTTTTATTGGGGATTATCCAAGTGCTATTTGGTATTTAAATAATCAACAGCAAGTTGCAGCATTTGCAGAGCAGTTACCACTGATGCAAATTGAAGCTGATTATCGTGCGTTAAAATCTAAGTTTGGCATTCGCCGTACTCATCCACAATTTTGGCAGTATAGCGACATTTTACATCGGGCTGCTAAGCAGTATCGTGGTGTTGAATACGGTATGTTTGACTATAATCGCTTAGAAAACCGCTAGTTTTAATGAACTAAACGCAAGCCCAGCACTAAGTTGCTGGGCTTTTTTTATTGCTTGCTGCTTATTACTTGAAATAATTTACAGTGCAGGAAATAGCGGTTGCTTCGAAGTTTAACTTTGCGGTAATTTAAATTAAGTAGAATAAATAATAAGAGTAAACAGTGCAGTCAATTCAGCTTCAAGCATTTAGTGGCTATTTACAAGGCCAAGGGCAAAGTCGTTACCATATTAATGACCTAAGTTGGCAGGTTAACCAAGGCGAGCATTGGTTGTTACTTGGCGCTAATGGTGCCGGCAAGTCAGCTATTACTGCTGCGTTAGCTGGCGAAGCTAAGCACAGTAGTGGTAAGCGCAGTTGCAGTATAGATGCTGTGCAATTGGTTTCATCTGATGCGCAAAAACAGCTTATTAATAAAGAACTAAAAAATGACAAACAAAGCTCAGTGAAAGAGCTGTTATTGGGTACAGCCAATTATGATGTCGATTTGGCGCTGCGTTTAATTAACATATTAGACTTTGAGAAATTACTAGCTCGTCATTTTAGAGAGCTTTCAACCGGTGAAACTCGAAAGTTATTATTAATTAAAACGCTGAGTTCGCGGCCTAATTTAGTGGTGCTTGATGAACCCTTTGACGGGCTTGATGTAGAGTCGAGTACTGCGCTTAATGTCATTTTGGCGCAATTAAGTGAATATATTAGTTTTGTGTTTGTAGTGAATCGTGTAGACGAAATTCCTGCTTTTATTACTCATTATGGTTATGTAAATCAAGGGTGTTTACAGTCTATTTTAGCGCATCCAAATGCAGAGCAAGTAGCCGATTTACTCAAGTTACTGCACTTAGAGCACAGCCAACTGAATATTCCAGAGCGAGATAGCGCGCAAGTTCAAGGGGTGTTTACGGGCAATACCTTGGTAAAGCTAAGCCAAGCAAGTGTAAGTTATAGTGGTTTGAGTATTTTTACAGGGCTTGATTGGACTATTAATAAACATCAGCATTGGCAGTTAAGTGGTAAAAATGGCTCAGGTAAAACCTGCTTATTAAATTTAATTACTGGCGATAATCCGCAGTGTTATAACAACAATATTGAAGTGTTTGGCTTTAAGCGTGGCACGGGGGAGAGTATTTGGGATATAAAGCAACATATTGGCTTTATATCGAATGCGCTACACATGGATTATAGGGTGAGTATTTCGGCATTAAATACTATTGTTTCTGGCTTTTACGACAGTATAGGTTTGTATCAAACCCCAAGTGATGCACAAATTAATATTGCCAAACAATGGCTCGCGTTAATAGGTTTGGAGGAGCAATATAATACCTCGTTTACTCAGTTATCGTATGGCGATCAGCGGTTGTTACTTATTGCCCGCGCTATGGTTAAGCACCCAACCTTGCTTATTTTAGACGAGCCCTGTTTAGGGTTAGATGAGGCAAACCGACAGCGAGTGCTATTATTGATTGAAAAAATATGCGCCGCAGGCAGCAGCACGGTAATTTATGTAAATCATCATGCGGCAGATAAAATTAACGGTATAGAGAATTACTTAAAAATGGAAGATTTTAATTAAAACTGAGAGAAAGGTTGAATGAAAAATCACTCAACCTATTTTTTATTTTAAAGACGAGTAACGTTAAAACCTTTATCTTTTAATTGTTTAAGTAAGCCGTGTTGTTCAGGTAAGTGCAGTGCGCCGACGGCAATAAATAGTTGCTCGTTTACTAAACGTGGTGTTAGTTGTTTAATCCAGTTGTTGTTGCGGTTAATGAGCATTACTTGCTCACTAATTTCACCGTAATTACTATCATCAAAACTAGTATTGTAATAATTGGTTAGAGTTTGCATATCGCCATTTTTCCAGGCATCAACTAGCTTAATAAAGTAGGTATTAATGTCGGCAAGCTGCTCAAAGGTTTCTGCAATCATTTCATTACTTAATAATTCCATACCATCAAACATTTGTAGTTGTTGTTCAAGAGTCTCCAGCTCCCCTACTTTAATATCTTTATTTTTGGCGTAAGCGAGTACTTGCTTATCAATACCTGTTTTATCTGAATAACCGGCATTTTGAAACTCAATTTGCATCATAGTTACCATTACCGCCCATGGCTTTAAGCCATTAAACATAGCCACATCAATCGACTTTTTGGCAAAATAATCTTTAAGTTTATTGTAATTTTCTGCAGAGAGCTCAGTTTGCAATGTTTTACCGTTTTTTAGTAGCATGAGTGGCATAGAGCGCTGCTGCATTTGCAGTGGCGTTAGTTTGTTTATATCTACCTCTACAATAACTTGAGAGCTTGCATCAATTGCATCAGTTACATTTTTAGGCAAGCCTTGCATGCTGGCGTCGCCTACGTGCACAGTGCCAAATAAATAGGAATTAACTCCGTTTTTTTCTATTTTGTATAACGCAGGAGCAGCATAGCTGTTAAGGCTAAATGTTATAAGTAACGCCACAATAAAAAAGTGGCTAATACGAGTAAGAGCATTCATGGTTTGTCCTTAAAATCTCAAAAATTAGTAGTGTAAATACTAACCTAAATTTACCCGGAGGGCAGCGTTAATATAAACGTTAGCGTATTGTTTTCGGTATTACTAGCCGTAATAGTAAAGCCATTTAAGTTACATAAGCTCTGCACAATAGATAACCCTAAACCGTGACGGTGGTTATTAGTTCTAGATGAATCTAGCTGATAAAGCGGGTCGAAAATAGCTTGTAATTGTTGTTCGCTCAATACAGTAGCCACTTTATTACTTAATGAAATGATAGTGGATTTTGGGTTACTTACGGCACTTAATTTGATGTTGTGCTGCGTTAAACCATAAAATAACGCGTTATCTATTAAATTACATAAAATAGTATTAAGGCTAAACTCGTCAGCAATAATGGTTACATTATTTGCAATAGTATTATTTATACGGGTGGCAATATTAGGATGTTTAAAGGTTAGCTCATTAATTGTTTGTTTGAGCAAATTATTTAAAACGATAGTTTGCGCATTTAATTCTATGCTGCTAGTTGAGCGCTGTAGTAATAGTAGGTTGTTTACAATGGTTTTCATACGCTCAGAAATACTGAGTATGTCACTGGTATAGGTATCGCTAATACGCTTGTCATCTGGGTATTTAAGTGCGACCTCGGATAAGCTTATTAGCTCTGCAATGGGAGTTTTAAGCTCGTGCGCTATATCGCTGGTAAGGCGTTTTTCATTACTATAAAGCTGCTGATTAGTAGTAATGAATTTATTGAGTTCATTGCGTATAGGCTCTATTTCTTCTACTTTAAAGTCGCTTTCTATAGTTTGTGCCACGGTTGTAATATCGAGACGTTTTATTTGCTCGTTCAGATTGTGTAGCGGAAATAGCCCTTTATTTACAATGCGTGTAACCAAGTAGCGCACGCCAAATACACCAATCACACAGGTGAGAATAAACACCACATCAATAATGATCAGTACTTTATTAAGCTCGGCCGTTGGGGCTGCTATTGCCAGGGTCATACTGTTAATAGTAGCTGATGCGTTGGTGTTTCTAATATCTTTTTTAGCAACAAAGTGGCTTATAAGTACTCGGCCGCTTTGTCCGTTAGGTAAGTCGTAATCAATTATTTTAGATTCGTTTATAGGTAGTTCTAAAAAAGGCAGTTGAGTGTTTTTATACAGTTGTAACGATTGAGAGCGCTCAAACACCTCGCTGCCATGCCATAATTGGTAAAACTCACTGGCGTCGGCTTGTTCGTATTCCGACATGAATTTACCCGAAAATTCAAACTCAACTTTACCGTTGTCATCCTCTACTAAGGTTTTTAAGTAGTTAGCTTTATTAGTGAGGGATTGATTAAACTGCTCCTCTACCCAAGAATCTACACTTAAATCAACAGTTAAAAATATAGTGAATAATATAACGGAGATCACCGCGCTAATATTATTAACGAGTTTACGTTTTATTGAGTGACTTTTACTTTGTTGTTGCGACATAACCAAACCCACGTTTATTTTTTATAGGGAGTTCGCCATCAAACTGTCTTACTTTTTTACGTATGGTTGATATATGTGCTTCAAGCGCATTTTTAGAGAGCATATCGAACTGACCGACCACCGCTTCACTTATAAGCTCCAGCCCTAATACTCGCTCGGGGGCATTAAATAAGCACTCTATTATTTTGTATTCATTACGAGTGAGTTCAATGGCATGTTGCTGGTAATGAAGTGTTTTTAGCGAAAGATCTAATACACAGTCACCTACGGTAAGCGTATTTTGTTGGTTTTGCAGTGAACCACGGCGAAGTAGCGCAAGCACGCGAGCGTGAAGTTCTTCAAACGAAAACGGCTTAGTTAAATAATCGTCAGCCCCTTTCATAAGGCCATTTATTTTATCTTGCGGCTCACTACGAGCAGATAAAATAAGTACACGGCTTTGGTTATTACTGCTGCGCAATGCTTGCAAAATACTCATGCCATCTACACTCGGTAGCATTAAATCAAGTAATATTAGGTCGTAGTTTCCACTAAGTGCCATGCTTAATCCTTCTGAGCCGTCACCGGTTTCATCTACGGTAAAACCAAGGTTGCCAAGGCCTACTTGCAGGCTGCGCCTTAGTGCTTCTGAGTCTTCAATAACGAGGATGTTCATCTTTGCTCGATTTGTAAAAATAGCCTTGTTACTTTAACAAGGCTTTATTATCAAGTCACTTTGTTAATGATACCAACCATTTGTATAAGCTAAGTTACCTAGGTTGGCATGGGCTAGGGCTTTTTTAATCAGTTGCTCATCGTTTTTACATGGCACAAGCTGATTATTACTATACGTATAGGTGGTTGCTGGTTTTTGCGGTTGTAGCACCACCACTTTATTGTCGTGCATATAGGCAAAGTTTTTGTCGTATTGCATCATTGCGCGTTGTTTGTTGTCGCTAATAGGTTTTGATAAATCATGGCCTATCATAGGGTGTTTGCCACTTACGCCAATTAAAGATAGTAAAGTAACGGGAATATCGAGTTGGCTGGCTAGTTGATTATCGCGTTTATGGGCAATGTCTTTACCAAAAATAACCGCTGGAATTCTAAAGTGATCAATTGGCACCAAGCTAGCACCTGATACACGCGAGTCGTGATCGGCTATTACAATAAATACCGTATCGTCCCAGTAGCTCGACTTTTTAGCTTTTTCGATAAATGTACCTAGCGCGTAGTCAGCGTATTTTGCCGCATTATTGCGGGTTTGTTTTTGTTTGTCGTACAGGGTTATTTTATCGTCAGGAAATTCATACGGGCTATGGTTGGAGCTGGAAAATATAAGACTTAAAAATGGTTTATTTTGTTTTTTAAGTTTAGTGAGTTCGATATCAGCTTGGTCGTATAAGTCTTCGTCTGATGCGCCCCACGAGCCATTAAAGTCTATTTTATTAAAGTTATTTGTATCTACAATATCTTTAAAGCCATTACCTAAAAAGAAGCTTCGCATGTTATCAAAGTGGCTTTCGCCGCCATAAATAAATTGGGTGTTATAATTTTGCCTCGCTAAAAAGTCAGCGATAGTAAAAAAGTCACGTTGTGATTTATCAAGCTTAACAACTGCACGCGAAGGTGTAGGCGTAAAGCCTGTAATTATCGCTTCAATACCACGCACCGAGCGCGTGCCTGTGGCATATAAATTATCAAACCCCCAACCTTGCTGATAAAGTGCGTCAATATTAGGTGTAAGTGGTAAACCGCCAAGTGTGCCTACATAGCGTGCCCCTAAGCTTTCTTGTAAAATAATGACTAGGTTTTTTGGTTTAGTATTATTCGTTGCGGTATGAAAGGTGTTTGTTGGCGCACTTTTATCAGTAAATGTGGCTTGGCTATCTTGCATATTATTGCGCACTATACTGAGCAGTTCATCTGCTGGCATTTTTCCGTAATAATCTTGGCTAGATTGCTCATTAGAGAGCTGCTTTACCGCAAATGCTACGCTATAAAGTGAGTTAAGGGTTAAGTCGTTAAGTAAGTGATCGGTCGAAAACGATACCATGGCTGGGTTAAGTGGTCTGTGCCCTAATGAATTACGCGCGCCTAAAATAGTTAAGCACACTAAAACTAACGCTAAAATTGATTGATTTAACCTTGTTAGTGACGACTTACTTTGCCATTGATGGCTAAATACTTTACCTGCAAATTTGCAGCTTAAAATAAGTGCTATAACAGCAATAAGTATTTCTAATTTATAGCCCGAAAGAATCATTTTAGAGACTTCTTTAGGGTAAATTAAATACTCTATAAATAAGCGGTTTGGGCGTAAATCATACTCGTTTATAAATGTAGGGGTAATCACTTCAAAAAAAACGAGTAAAGCAGACATACCCACTAAGTAAATTTTAATTAGGCTGCGTATTTTATTTTGCCAACCTACGCTTTGCATCAGTAAAGTAAGTAGCAATACGGGCATAATAATGTAGCTTAAAGTGGCTATATCAACTCTTAAACCACCTATAAATATAGACAACCACGCATGCGATCCAAATACACGCTCCCCTTGCCATACACTTAAACCAAAGCGAGCAAGTGTTAAAAAGCCAAGGGCTAAAACAGCAAATACAACAAAAATCCATACCGGGCCAAGTGCATTTTTCACCTGAGGTATTACTTTAACTATTAGCCCCGTTATTTTAGGTATAAAATTTAGCTTTAAGCCCATAATACAGCCCACCAAATAAGTGCGGCAATTAACATGGCTATAAACACACTGGCAGAGGCTATATCTTTAGCGAGACCCGAAAGCTCATGGTGTTCGCTGCCAATCCTATCAACTACAACCTCAACTGCCGTATTTACTAGTTCAGCAAACAATACAAAAAGCAGGCTGGCTATAAGTAGTAATTTATCGCTTAGTGCAATTTCTTGCAGATACACAAACACACCAAGTAACGAAAACAGTGCTAACTCTTGTTGAAACGCCGCTTCAAATCGACTCATCCATTTTAAGCCGTTAAAAGAATGGCTTAAGGTAAAAATAAGGCGCATTAAGCCTTGGCGTTTTGTAACGGTTTTATTGCTCATAGTTGTATTTCGCTTGGTGTTGTTTGGCAGCTCGCAAGTAGATCAAGCGATGCCTGATACGTTTTGCTGTTAATGCCAATTAAATTTAAAAGGGTGTGGAAAATATTGTTGTGTGAGCGTGCAGCATTGGTGTCTAAATTAGCTAAGCAGGTATTGGTAATGCGCTGATTATGCTCATCAGCCCACATATAAAGTGGTACGTGGGTTTGTGTGCTAGGCGCAAAGCTATACGGAAAGCCATGTAAATAAGCACCGCCCTCGCCAAGAGATTCACCATGATCTGACACATATAAAAATTGCTTATCTATATTGTTTGGCAGCGTTTTTAATTGCTCAATTACTTGGGCGTTAACAAAGTCGCTGTACGCAATGGTGTTGTCGTAGGTATTAACTAATTCATCAAATGAGCAATTTTGAATATCGCTTCTGTCGCAGGTTGGGGTAAATTGTTTAAATTGTTCAGGGTAGCGTTTAAAGTAAGTTGGCCCGTGCGAGCCCATCATATGCAGTACGATAACGGTGTTAGCTTGGGTTAAATTAGCCAGTTTGTGTTTAAGTGGAGCTAATAGCGCTTCATCAAAACAGTACTTACCATCACATAAAGTAGATTTTGTTGTAGGTATGTCGATAGTAACTACTCGCGTACATACGTCTTTACAGCCGCTGTTGTTATCAACCCAGAGTACATCACTGCCTGCGTGCTGGGCCAAATCAATCAAGTTTTGCTGGCTGTCGGCTTCGAGTCGATCAAAGTTTGTTTGTGTTTGCAACGAAAACATACAAGGTACAGATACCGCTGTAGCCGTGCCGCAAGACGCCACATTATTAAAGTAAGTAACGCCGTGTTTTTGGGTATAAAAATTGGTGTTACGTTTATAACCTTGATAAGCAAAGTTTTCTGCTCGTGCAGTTTCACCAACCACTATTACGGTTACGCTACTGGTATTAGGCGCAATTAGGGTAGGTGCAGCATCTATATTTTTAAATTCCATATTGGTATACAGCAGCTGATCGCGCATATATTTATAGCCGCTAGAGAGATACTGAAATGGAATAATTTCTTTTTTCAAAATGCGGTTATTGCGGCCCGTTGCAGCATAGTCGGCATAAAAGTTTGTAACCACCAATACTATAAGCGCCAAACACGCTACAACTAGCTTTACGCGGCTAAGTACTTCTTGGTGAGGGCGGGTAAAGTGTATTTTTATTTTGCTTAAAACAAAAACAGGCAGGGCACAAAACAGCAGTAAAAAGCCAATAAGCTGCGGATTTAAATAGCTTAATGCTTCGCTTGAATCAGTTTCGAAGGTGTTTTGGATCATAGAATAATCAAACACCACGCCATAATTTAAGGTGCCGTAAAGTACTGCACTGGAAATAACCAATAAAAAGTAATTAAGTGGCTTTAATAACCACCGAACCGACACTATCGAAAAAAATATAATTAGCAGGCAGAGTAGTAATAGCGGTACTGAAAATAAAAATAGCCACGAAAAAGAAGCTAAAGAAGTAATGGCGCTAAAAGAGCCATGAATGAATGGAATATTTATA
Source organism: Pseudoalteromonas sp. SG44-5 (assembly GCF_014164175.1). Classification (NCBI taxonomy): domain Bacteria; kingdom Pseudomonadati; phylum Pseudomonadota; class Gammaproteobacteria; order Alteromonadales; family Pseudoalteromonadaceae; genus Pseudoalteromonas; species Pseudoalteromonas sp. SG44-5. Next base: position 11,791 of record NZ_JACJES010000005.1, read on the forward strand.
ACCAAACAATAGTAGCAGGCAATCATTACTACAAAAGCGTTGGCGCTACAGTGAATGTAAAACCGTTTACCACGATTAAGTTTTTGCTGTGTAGATATAGGACTAAGTGAATGCATATTTAGGCTCGTTTAAAACAACAACGCCATGTTATGCAACAACACTTAAGAACTGCTTAAGAGAAGCTACGCATTTCCTGAGGGGGTAAAATAAATTTATTCCCAGAGTATTATTAAAAATTAATCAAACCATAAAAAGGGCATATTAGAATAGGGAATTTATAGCGCTTAACTATTCACATAAAAAAACCATAGCAGGTAATTATAGTGAATATTAAAACCACTTAAATTGCTTATTTGTCTTTTATTTGAATTGAATTTGATGTTGACTTAAAGGGCTCAGCACGGTATTAATATAAAAAGAGAGCAAAGGAATAGCCTTTGCGATAATTTAACAACATTTGGTATTAATTACATGCTTGCAAACGCACTAAACCTAGTCCTGATTATTATCGTGGTGATTATTCCCGCGAGGGCTTCGTAGTGCTTTAAAAAACTTAAGCATTTAAAAGCCCTCCGCACTTAACCGTTCGGGGGGCTTTTTGGTTTTAGCGGCAAAATATGTGATTGAATTGTCACTGAGGAATGAGGGTTTTATTAATGACAGGCGCAGAATTAACAATAGATTTATTAGCCAAACACGGCGTAAAAGAAGTATTTGGCTACCCAGGCGGAGCTATTATGCCAATTTACGATGCCTTGTATGGCGCGCCAGTCAAGCACTACCTTACTCGGCATGAGCAAGGTGCAGGCTTTGCGGCAGTAGGTTTTGCTCGTAGTACGGGTAAATTAGGAGTGTGTTTTGCAACGTCAGGCCCTGGTGCCACTAACTTAATTACTGCTCTTGCCGATGCGATGATGGACTCAGTGCCATTATTAGCAATTACCGGGCAAGTGCCTACCGCAGCGATTGGTTCAGATGCCTTTCAGGAGGTAGATGTGTTAGGTATGTCGCTGTCGTGTACTAAGCACAGTTACATGGTAGAGCGAGCCGAAGACTTAGCCGAAATACTGCAAGAGGCCATGCACTTAGCGCAAAGCGGTCGCCCAGGGCCCGTACTCGTAGATATCCCAAAAGACATTCAAATGGCGCAAGTGCCATTTCAGCCTTGGCTAGCAGCAGACGAGTACTTACCAGAACTTGATTTAAAGCAAGTTGCTATTGCTAATCAACTGCTTAGTGAAGCTAAACAGCCGGTTGCTTATGTAGGTGGTGGAGTGCAATCAGCGGATGCACAAGCCCAGTTGATGCAGTTTTTAAATAAAACCCACATGCCAGCGGTTGCCACACTTAAAGCGCTGGGCAGTGTGTTACCCGATTACGAGTATTACTTAGGTATGCTAGGTATGCACGGCGGCCAAGCTGCTAACTTAGCGGTGCAAGAATGCGATGTACTAGTGTGTATTGGGGCGCGGTTTGATGACCGTGTTACCGGCAACTTAGCAAAGTTTGCTGCAAACGCTAAAGTAATTCATTTAGACATAGACGCCGCAGAAGTCGGTAAGCGTAAACCAGCAAAAGCTTCTTTAATTGCTGACTTAAAAACGTCCTTACCTGCATTAGAGTGCTTTGTAACTCCGCAAGCATGGTGCGATTATAACAAAGCAATGATGGTTAAATATGCATGGCGTTACGACTATCCGGGCGACAAGGTATTTGCACCCTATTTACTTAATCAACTTAGCCAACGTATGCCTAAAACGGGTGTCGTGTGCTGCGATGTAGGTCAGCACCAAATGTGGGTGGCCCAGCATATGAAATTTAATCATCCCAGTAATCACTTAAGTAGTGGTGGTGCAGGCACTATGGGCTTTGGTTTACCTGCGGCAATTGGTGCACAAGTAGCGCGCCCCGATGACTTTGTTATTACGGTATCTGGTGATGGCTCTATCATGATGAACATTCAAGAGTTGGCAACAATTCGTCGTAATAATTTACCAGTAAAAATACTTATTTTAGATAACCAACGCTTAGGTATGGTACGTCAATGGCAGGAGCTGTTTTTTGAAGAGCGCTACTCAGAAACTGACCTTTCAGATAATCCAGACTTTGTGCAGCTAGCAGCGGTATTTGGTATACCAGGGCAAACCATAACCCATGCTAATCAAGTTGACGATGCAATAACTGCACTGGTTAATAGTAAAGGTCCATACATAGTACATGCCTGCATTGATAATAAAGAAAATGTATGGCCGCTAGTACCACCAGGTGCAGCTAACGATGAAATGATGACGGGGAAAGCACAATGAAACATAGTTTAACAATCGCCTTAAAAAATCAAAGTATTGCTGTAGAGCGTTTTTTACGCGTAGTACGTCATCGTGGTTTTGACTTAACCCATTTTCAACTCAACATAGACGATGGCCAATACCATGTAACCATGACGGTAGACAGCGATAAGCCAATTCACTTATTAACCAGCCAGCTAAATAAGCTGGTGGACGTAAAAGCCGTTACTTTACAAAATTTACAGCAACAAGCGGTTTAAGTGTGCGCGCAGTAAACAATTGCAGAGTGGGTTAATAAACTTACTCAATAACTAAGAATGAGGAATGCTTGCTTATAAAGCAGCAAAACAGAGGTAACCATGGCAAAATTAAGAAGTGCAACAACAACCGAAGGTCGAAAACGTGCAGGTGCTCGTGCATTATGGCGTGCAACAGGAATGACAGATAGCGATTTCGGAAAGCCGATTATTGCGGTTGTAAACTCATTTACACAATTTGTACCTGGGCATGTGCACCTTAATCAGCTGAGCGAACTGATGGCTGAAACCATTACCCAAGCGGGTGGCGTGCCAAAAGAATTTAACACCATAGCTATAGATGATGGTATTGCTATGGGCCATGGTGGCATGTTGTATTCACTGCCATCACGCGACCTAATTGCCGACTCGGTTGAGTACATGGTTAATGGCCACTGCGCCGATGCGATGATTTGTATTTCAAACTGCGACAAAATTACCCCAGGAATGATGCTTGCAGCGTTGCGTTTAAATATTCCGGTTATATTTGTATCGGGTGGTCCGATGGAAGCCGGTAAAACTAAACTTGCTAATATCGATATTAAACTCGATTTGGTAGACGCCATGGTTAAAGGTGCAGATGAGTCGGTAAGTGATGCAGATTCAGAGCAAGTGGAGCGCTCAGCATGTCCTACATGTGGTTCGTGTTCAGGCATGTTTACTGCCAATTCTATGAACTGTTTACTTGAAGCCATTGGTTTAGCACTACCGGGTAACGGTACTACGCTAGCAACGCATAAAGACCGTAAACAATTATATGTTGAAGCGGGCGCACGCATTGTTGATTTGTGCCGCGAGTATTACCAAAAAGATAACCAAGAAGTATTGCCACGCGCGATTGCTAACAAAACAGCCTTTATGAACGCCATGGTAGTAGATATAGCCATGGGCGGCTCGTCAAATACGGTATTACATTTACTTGCTGCGGCGCAAGAGGCAGGTGTTGATTTTGATATGTCGCACATTGATGCACTATCTCGTAAAACGCCCTTTTTATGTAAAGTAGCACCCGCTACGCCAGAATATCATATTGAAGATGTACACCGCGCTGGTGGCATGATGGCAATTGTACGTGAGTTGGGTAAAGCAGGCTTAGTTGATATGTCGGTAAATCATGTCGCTGGGTCAACAATGGCTGAGCTAGTTAAAAAGTGGGATGCAACAGACCCAACTAACGAAGCTGCTCGCAAATTTTATCGTGCAGGCCCTGCGGGTATTCGCACTACTAAAGCAATGAGCCAAGAATGCCGTTGGGATGAGGGCGATAACGACCGCGAACATGGTTGTATTCGTAGTGTTGAACACGCTTTTCGTCAAGATGGTGGTTTAGCCGTACTGTCGGGCAATTTAGCGGTTGATGGCTGTGTTGTAAAGAGCGCGGGTGTAGTTGATGACATGCTACATTTTGAAGGTACTGCCGTGGTGTATGAGTCGCAAGATGATTCGGTAGAAGGTATTTTAAACGACGAAGTAAAAGCCGGCGATGTAGTGGTTATTCGTTATGAAGGGCCAAAAGGCGGGCCTGGAATGCAAGAAATGCTTTATCCAACCAGTTACTTAAAGTCAAAAGGCTTAGCAGAAAAATGTGCCTTGATCACTGATGGTCGTTTTTCTGGCGGCACATCAGGCTTATCAATTGGCCATGTATCACCAGAAGCGGCTAGTGGTGGTGCGATTGCCTACGTTGAAAACGGCGATAAAATAATTATTGATATTGCTACTCGCGAAATTACTTTAGCGCTTAGCGATGCAGAGCTCGAAGCTCGTAAACAAAAACAGCTAGCGCGTGGCAAGCAGGCTTATAAACCGCTTGATCGTCAGCGTTATGTATCATCTGCGCTTAAAGCATATGCGCTACTTGCTACCAGTGCCGATAAAGGTGCAGTGCGCGATTTAGCCAAACTAGAGGAGCTTAGTTAATTATGGTTTCTCAAGAACTCGATTATTTTCGTGCAATTATTCAAGCAAACATGGAGCCGCTGGCTAAAGTAACTGAGGTTAGCAAAATGGCCGAACTCAGTACTAAGCTGGGCAACCATGTGTGGCTAAAACGCGAAGACCAGCAGCCGGTGTACTCATTTAAATTACGTGGTGCATTTAATAAACTTAACAAGCTGCCTAAAGGCTCAGTAGTGATTACTGCATCTGCGGGAAATCATGCTCAAGGTGTGGCGCTGAGTGCCTCACATTTAGGGCATCAGGCAACTATAGTTATGCCAGTAACTACCCCAGAAATAAAAGTAAGTGCAGTGCGTGCACTTGGTGGTGAAGTAGTATTACATGGTCATCATTTTGATGCCGCTAAAGCCCATGCGCTAGAACTTACAGAGCAACTCAACGGTATATTTGTACCGCCATTTGACGACCCAGACGTAATTGTAGGGCAAGGCACAGTAGCCCGTGAGCTAATGCAGCAGTTAAACGAGCTTGATGCGGTATTTATTCCCGTTGGCGGCGGCGGTTTGCTTGCTGGTATGGCGGTATATATAAAATCACTGCGCCCTGATATTAAAGTAATAGGGGTAGAAGCCGACGAAAGTGCCTGCTTACAAGCCGCACTAAAAGCAGGTAAGCCAGTAGAGCTTGATAGAGTTGGTAGTTTTGCCGATGGTGTGGCGGTTAAAATTATTGGCACTGAAACGTTTAGATTAGCGCAAAAGTTTTGCGACGACGTAGTTACCGTAAGCAGCGATGAGATATGCGCCGCCATGCAAGATATTTTTGTATCTACGCGTGCCATTGCCGAGCCTTCAGGCGCGCTTGCCACTGCCGGGCTGAAAAAGTGGAGTCAGCAATCGGGGTTAAAAGGGCTGCATTTAGCTGCCGTGCTTTCAGGAGCTAATTTAAATTTTGATCGCTTACGTTATGTAGCAGAGCGCACCGCACTTGGCGAAAAAAACGAAGCGCTATTAGCCGTTACCATTAATGAAGAAAAAGGCAGTTTTAAACAATTTTGTGCCTCGTTAGGTGGGCGCGCTATTACCGAGTTTAATTATCGTTATGCAGGGCCCGGCGATGCGCAAATATTTGTAGGTATTGCGCTACGTCAAGGGTTACAAGAGCTAGAAGAGTTAAAGCGAGATCTAACCAATAACAATTATCAATTTTGCGACCTATCGGATAACGAACTCGCTAAGTTACATGTGCGTTATATGGTTGGAGGTAAAGCACCTGAGCAATTACATGAACGTTTATTACAGTTTGAGTTTCCTGAATACCCGGGCGCATTAGCACGCTTTTTAGATACCTTAGGCAGTAATTGGAATATTACTTTATTTCATTATCGTAATCATGGTGGCTCTACGGGGAATGTATTAGCAGGTTTTGCAATTGAACCAAGCCAATTTGATGTGTTTAATGAGCACTTAAATCGCTTAGGCTATAACGTACAAGATGAAACAAATAACCCGTGTTTTACCCAGTTTTTAACCTCGCAGCCTCAGGGCAAAAACGTCGATAAACTCGCTTCGGCATAACCCTCTTTATTAACAAGCACCTCGTTGAGGTGCTTGCTTTATCATGTTTTTTACATATTATTATCAATAAATAATAATATGCTTTGAGGGGAACTCGTTGCTAATTAAAGGACTAATCATTGTTTTAGGGCTTTTTTGTTGCCAGCTACAGGCGCAAGAACCGGTTACATTGCAATTAAAATGGACTCATCAATTTCAATTTGCCGGCTATTATATGGCCAAGCATAAAGGCTTTTATAAAGAGGTCGGGCTGGATGTAAATATACTCCCTGCCAAGTTAAGTATGCCCGACAGTTTTGATGCAGTAGCACAAGGTGAGGTGCAGTTTGGCATTGGTCATTCTGGTGTTTTACAGCAACGCATTGCCGGTAAACCTTTAGTGGCAATGGCTGCTATATTGCAGTTTTCCCCTTATTGCTGGATGGTTAAAGACAGCTCTGATATTTTTCATGCACGAGACTTTATTACTAAACGAGTCACTACCAGCGGTAAAAGAGAGAATACTGAGTTATTAATTATGCTCCAGCGCAGTGGTATTAATACTGACCGCTTAGCCCATTATGAAGGTGATAATCCGACCCGCGCATGGATTGACAATAAAGTAGATGCAATGCAAGTGTATGTAACCGACCTACCTTATTACATGGCGCAACAAGGAATTGCCCACAGACTTATTTGTCCGCAAAGGTACGGTATGGATCTGTATGCCGATATTTTGTTTACTAGCCAAAGTATGCTTAAAAACCACCCGCAAACAGTAGAAAGCTTTTATCAGGCAAGTCTTAAAGGTTGGCGTTATGCAATGATGAATATGGATGAAGCGATAGCAGTAACTCAGCAATATGCACCGCATAAAAGCCCCCATCAGCTAGCTTATGAAGCCGAGGTATTAAAAGGCTATGTTACAGTACCCAGTACTCACCTAGGTAATATGTCGATGGCAAAGTGGCGCTTAATAGCTGATTTATATGGTATTGAACAAAGTGATTTTGACAAAGTAAAAGCTAGTTTTATATATAAGTATCAGGAGCCCGAAAGATTACAGCTTTCATGGATGTTACTGGCAGCAATTATTATCAGCATTATTTCTATCCCGCTGTATTTACGTTTAATCTTCAAAAAATAACCACTTAATGACAGTGGGCTGAGCTGCTATAATTAATTGTGTTTATTTATTTTAAGTTGATATGACCTTAGCTGAGCAGTTTTCTGCACTTGATTCTCTCCTTATGCGTAATCGCCAATATTGGCAATGTACGGCATTTGATTTTGATGCACTACCTTGGCCTGAGCTACAAGAGCCTTTAAATAATTTAACGGATGAAGAAGTTGCCCAATTAGATGGCAATGAAGAACAGTTATATCAATTTTTTGAGCCGCATATTGAGCAACTTGAACAGCTGGTAAATTTGTGTGAGTTACCAACAGCGAACTTAACGCGCAGTGACTATCCGTTTTGGCTTAGTAACGGTATAAAAGGGCGGAAGTTTCAGCAGCTGCAAGATTTTGTAGCGGCTTTACCCAGTAGTACCAAGCCTGTTTTAGAATGGTGTGCGGGTAAAGGACACCTCGGGCGTATGCTAGCGTTTAATGGTGCTAAAAGCGTGCACAGTATAGAGCTGCAACCGCAATTATGTGAGCAAGGGCAGCACAGTGCAAAGCAGCAAGGCTTAGCTATGCACTTTAGCCAAGCAGATGTATTGAAGGATGACATTACTGCTTTTTTTAAAGCCGATATGCACGCAGTCGCTTTACATGCTTGCGGCGGTTTACATCAAGCTTTTATGCAGCAGGCCAGTGTAGCTAAAGTCTCTAACATTAGTTTTTCTCCTTGTTGTTATCATTTATTTACCCCAGATAATTACCTAGCAATGAGTACGCTTGCACAACAAAGTCTCCTTAACTTAACTCATCGCGACTTAAAGCTCGCACTTCAAGAAATGGTCACCGCGCCTTCACGCATAGTTAAAGTGCGTAACACTGAAGTTGCATGGCGACTCGGGTTTGATGCCCTGCGAAAATCGATTACTAATGAGCAACATTACGTCAGTGTGCCGTCGGTTAACAAGGCGGTGTTTTCAGATTCATTTAAATCGTTTTGTGCATGGGCTGCAAACAAAAAGTCGTTAAAGTTGCCGCAAGAAATTGATTATAATAAGTTTTTACTTATTGGGCAGGACAAAATAAAAGTAACTGATCGTATTGAACTGGTTCGACATGTGTTCAGAAGAGCAATAGAAGTTTGGCTTGTGCTCGATCGTGCTTTATATTTACAGCAGCAAGGCTATCAAGTCAGTATTAAAACGTTTTGCGCAAAACAGTTAACACCGCGCAATATTTTGATCTTGGCAAATTACCCGTCTTCGAACTGAAAAGAGATGCAATGAGAAAGCTAAAAAATTTATTCGACAATAATAAGCGTTGGGCAGATCGCACTAGTAAAGCGGATCCTGACTTTTTTAAAATACTATCAATGCAGCAAAATCCAGAGTACTTATGGATTGGTTGTTCCGACTCCCGCGTGCCAGCCAATCAAATTGTAGATTTACTCCCAGGTGAGCTATTTGTACATCGTAACGTAGCAAACGTAGTTGTACATACAGATCATAACTGTTTATCGGTAATGCAATATGCTGTTGAAGTATTAAAAGTTAAACATATTATGGTGGTGGGGCATTATGGTTGTGGTGGTGTACAAGCAGTACTAGATGAAGCCCGCTTTGGCTTTATTGATAATTGGCTGCGCCATGTTGGTGATGTAAAAGAGAAGCACCTAGAGCAATTAAATGCAGTGCCTGAAAAAGAGCGTTTAAGCCGTTTAATAGAGCTTAATGTAATTGAGCAGGTACGTAATGTAGCGCGTACTAATATAGTACAAGACGCATGGGCACGTGGACAAAGTTTATCGATTCATGGTTGGGTTTACGGCCTAGAAAATGGCCACCTACATGACCTAGAGTCAGTAGTAACTTGTGCATCAGAAGAAGCCGACACTTATAAAAAAGCCGTGCAACACGTGTTTTCAAAACTTGGCCATGGATAATTAAAGCGATGACAAAAACGGCGGTAATTATAGGTGCAACAGGGTTAGTAGGAAATGAGTTATTAAAAAAGTTACTACAAAGCGCGTATTTTTCTAATGTAATTGCCTTAAGCCGTCGTGCGCTAAGCATACGTCATCCAAAACTCGTTAATCATATAATTGAGTTTGATGAGTTAACTCAATATGCTGCATTATTTAAAGGCGATGTGTTTTTTTCTTGTTTAGGTACTACTAAAAAGCAAGCCGGCTCAATTGCGGCGCAGCGAAGAGTTGATTTTGATTATCAATTTATTGCCGCGCAATTAGCCGCAAGTAATGGTGTGCAACATTACTGCTTGGTGTCATCAAGTGGTGCAAATGCGCACAGCACTAGCCCTTATTTAAAAATGAAGGGGCAACTAGAGCAGCAGGTTAAGCAACTGCCTTTTGCACGTATCAGTATTTTTCAGCCGTCGTTATTATTAGGTAACCGTAAGCAGTTTAGAGTGGCTGAGAAAATTGGCAGTGTTATTTTACCCATTATAACTCGTCTGCCACTTTTAAAACGCTATAAACCAATAACTGGGGAGCAAGTAGCGCAAAAAATGCTGGTTGTGAGTTGCGCGCAGCAGAGCAATTTAGCTTACTATGTACTTGATGAGCTATTTAACCTGAGCTCCGGATAATAAATCTATCTCAAGCAGCTATTTTCAGCGCTAACTGCGTTGAATTTACTTGCAATAGGCCAGCTATTGACGCGTAAATTCGCCTTGTTTTCACTGAAAACTTCTGGCTAGAGAAAATAAATATAATTATAATTCAATATGTTAGTAAATTCCTTAACTAGAGTTCAGGTTATTTAATTAATTAGCACTATTACAAAACAAAAAAGCAGCCTTGGCTGCTTTTTTACTTTAAGCGTATATATTATTCAGCATTTGGCTGAGTGCTAAGTTGTTGCTCTAACAGTGCAACTTTAGCTTCAAGCTCAGTTAGCTTTTCGCGTGTACGGATCAGTACTTGGCTTTGTACATCAAACTCTTCACGACTTACAAAGTCCATCTCAGCAAGCTTGTTTTGTAAAACTTGTTTGGTTTTACCTTCGAGTGTATCGGCTAAGTTTTTTACGCCTTGTGGCATATTACTAGTGATTTGCTTTGCAATTTCTTCAAGTTTTGCTGGATTAATCATGTTCGTCCCTTGGCTGTTGCCCAGAATTTATAATAACTAATATTACCTTATAGCCAGTGTATTTAACACAGGTTGATCTTTATCGAATTAATTAGTGCAATTGCTATGCTCGCTGTAATGGTTACGTTAAAATTGCCCGTCTTTTTAAATCTCTTTGGTCGTTATGAAACTCAATCCTAAACAAGATGAAGCGGTAAAATATATTAGTGGGCCATGCTTAGTGCTTGCTGGAGCTGGCTCTGGTAAAACGCGTGTTATTACTAATAAAATCGCATATTTAGTGAAACAGTGTGAGTATAAAGCGCGTAATATTGCCGCGGTTACTTTTACCAATAAAGCTGCTAAAGAGATGCGTGAGCGTGTTTTGCAAACACTTGGCAAGCAAGATGCCAAAGGGCTTTGGGTATCTACATTTCATACGCTGGGTTTAGAAATTATCAAAAAAGAACTTAGTACACTGGGCTTTAAGCCGGGTTTTTCGCTATTTGACGATCAAGATACCAACCAGTTATTAAATGATTTAACCGAAGACGAACTTAAAAATGATAAAGACCTACTCAAGCTATTAAAAATGGCAATTGGTAGCTGGAAAAACGAATTAATTTTACCAGAGCAAGCAATCCGCGAAGCGCGAGAGCCACAAAAAGCATTATTTGCACAGCTTTATGGTCGCTATCAAAACCAGTTACGTGCTTACAATGCACTAGATTTTGATGACTTAATAATGATCCCTACTTTGCTCCTTACTAATAATGCCACCTCACGGATGCGCTGGCAGCAACGCTTTAAATACTTGCTGGTGGATGAGTACCAAGATACCAATACCAGCCAATACCAACTTGTTAAGCTGTTAGTAGGTGAGCGCGCCCGCTTTACTGTGGTAGGCGATGACGATCAATCGATATATTCATGGCGCGGTGCGCGTCCGCAAAACTTAGTGTTATTAAGTAAAGACTTCCCCGGGCTTAGACTTATTAAGCTGGAGCAAAACTACCGTAGTGCAGGGCGAATACTAAAAGCGGCTAATATATTAATTGCCAACAACCCGCACGACATTGAAAAAAAGCTGTTTAGTGAGCTCGGTTATGGTGAGCCAATAAAAGTAATTGGTTGTCGTGATGAAGAGCATGAGTCTGAGCGCGTAGTGGCTGAAATTATTTCGCATAAGTTTATGAAACGCACTAGCTACAAAGATTACGCTATTTTATATCGCGGTAATCACCAAGCGCGAGGCTTTGAAAAATCGTTAATGAGTAACCGTATTCCATACAAAATTAGCGGTGGTATGTCGTTTTTTTCGCGCTCAGAAATTAAAGATATTATGGCCTACTTACGGCTGCTGGTTAATCAAGACGATGACAATGCATTTTTACGAATAGTAAATACACCACGGCGCGAAATAGGCACGGTGACACTTGAAAAGCTGGGCACGCTCGCAAATGAAAAGCACATGAGTTTATTTGCTACCTGTTTTGATAATGACCTAGGTTATAGGCTAAAAGGGCGTGGTTTGAACGCACTTACTGGGTTTGCACGTTGGGTTGTGGAGCTATCAGACAACGCGGTGCGCGGTGATACCCTAGAAGCGGTTAAAGATTTAGTGCGTAACATTAACTACGAAGCGTATTTATACGAGTCATCACCTAGTGCCAAAGCGGCTGAAATGCGGATGAAAAACGTATCGGAGTTATATCGGTGGATCACCGACATGCTAACCGGCGACGCCGATAACGAGCCCATGACCTTGGCCGAAGTAGTGAGCAAACTTACATTACGCGATATGTTAGAGCGTAACGAAGAAGAAGATGAAGCCGACGCGGTGCAGTTATCAACCTTGCATGCATCAAAGGGACTAGAGTATCCGTACGTGTTTATGGTGGGTATGGAAGAGGGCTTGCTACCGCATCAGGTAAGTATTGATGAGGACAACGTAGATGAAGAGCGTCGCCTTGCGTATGTTGGGATCACCCGAGCTCAACAAGAGCTCACCTTAACTTATGCTAAAATACGTCGTCAATTTGGCGAAACATCACAAACAGAGCTCAGTCGTTTTGTACAAGAACTACCACAAGACGATTTAGCATTCGAGAATAAAAAAGCACCTAATAGCCAAGCCGAGCGAATGGAAAAAGGTCAGGCGCGTGTGGCTAATCTACGCGCTATGCTTAAAAAACCTGAATAAATTGGTTAACGTTGCAGTGATTCAGAGTGACTAATAGAGGGCTGCAAACTACTGTTAAGTGCAGACTGTTTACCGATAAAAAATCCTAGACCGTGTTTATCTAATAGAGCTCTAAAATTTAATATAGCAGGGCCTTTTGCTATTACTTTAGTGTTTTTAATTTTAGTAATGGCAAGTACTCCCTGCAGTTGTAGGTCGTAGCTAGCTTGCTGCAAAATACGTTTACTAAATGTCGAGCTTAGTAGTAGGTAGTCAAAATCAATTTCGCTAAGTAAGTTAAGCTCGCATTTATCTTTAGCAAAATTATTTAACCCAATAGAGTAGCCATTTAAAGATAATTGCTTTAAATTTTCAATTTGTGTTGCACTAGCATAACGAATTTCTTGCTCGTCAAAGAGTAAGCAAAGCTGTGTTTTGTTTTCGCATTGGCTCAAAGCATCAGTAAATAAATTAAACTCAGGATGGGCCAATAACAAACTAGAGCAAGGTAGTAAGCCGACGTTTAAGTTAGCGTTACTTGTTTGTGTGTATGCTTGTTGCAGTAGCTGAAGTTCAACATTAAGATGTTGCTCTTTATCGCAGGCAAACTTTTTTAGAATATCAAAACTGGTATAGCCCAATATAGGGTGCTCGCCAAATGCCTCTAGCAATGACTCAGACTGGCAATTTTCATCAAGAGTAATGATCTCAGAACTTCTAAAATTCATTGGTAGCTGTTCAAGGTAATGCAGTACTGGTGATTGCTGCTCTGGTATTGCTTGCGTTAATAGCGGGTGGAATAGCTCATAGCGGTTTCTACCTGAGTTTTTAGCGTAGTACATAGCGGCATCGGCATCACGAATTATTTCATCCGTATTTTTATAGCTTTGGTTAGAGTAAGTTATACCAATACTTGCACCACTTTGCAGTGACGAGCCTTTAAAACAAAATGGTTCTGCCATTAAGTTAATTATTCTATTTGCAACATCTTCAGCTTGTTGAGGCTCGGTTAAATGAGTCAATAAAATTACAAACTCATCCCCCCCTAAGCGCGCTAATAAGTCGTGCTCGCGAATACACTGCGAAAATAGCTTACTCACGCTAATTAAAAACTGATCCCCGGCATGATGGCCAAGTTGGTCGTTAATACTTTTAAACTTATCTAAATCAATAAATAATACGGCAAAGTGTTGCTCTACAAAGCGATGATATTCTTGCAGGGTTTTTTCAAGTTGAGTTAAAAATAAGCTTCGGTTAGCTAAACCGGTCAGCGAGTCGTGATGCGCGTCGTGATAAAGCTGCTGCTCTATTTTTTTTCGCTCATCAATTTGCATTTGTAAATGTAGGTTAGCTTGGCGTAACTCTTTAGTTTTTTCGTCAACCCGAAACTCAAGCTCCTGATGACTCTTTTTAAGTGCGATATTAGCTAATTTTGTTTGTAATACTGTAGCAATTTGATGGGATACAAAGGTGATGAGTTCGCAATCATCTTGGCTAAAAATATGTTTATTGTTATACGCTTGGCAAACAATTAAACCAATAACACCTTGTGATGTTTTTAATGGTGCGCCAAGCCAACTAGTAGCCATTTGCTTTTCAGGCACAGGTGAAGTGCGTTGTACTGTGCCATCTTGTATAAGCGCTTTTGCTCTATCGGGATGTATAAGCTGAGTTTCTTCGGTGCTAATTACCAGCTCACTATAGCCTTTAGAAAAACGCCTTGATTGAGGGTTCTTTTTAAATTCATCTACGTAATAAGGAAAGCTTAGCCAGCCAGAATCTTTGTTATAAAGTGCAATATAAAGGTTATCAGCATAGGTTATCGACTTTATAATTTCATGCAGTTGTAAATATACATCATCAATATTTTTAGCTTGTGTTGCCAGCTCCGATATTTTAAATAAAATTTGCTGGCGTTGTAGGGCTCGTTTACGTTGTTCGACTTCAAGGTTAAGCGCTGCGTTACTTTGTGTAAGTGCTTGGGTGCGAATTTTAACTTCGGCTTCGAGTTGCTCGCGCTTTTTTACTCGCTCTATTGCGGTAGCTAAGTACAGCGACATAACCTCTAGTAATTGTATTTGTTGAGGGCTGTATCCTTGCTCTGTGTCGTAACTTTGTGCTGCAAGTACGCCTATAATGCTTTTTTCTTGAAATACAGGCACGCCAATCCAGTGCTCAGCAGGCGTACCTAAAGCTTTAAATAAACCATTATTAGCAGCATCTTGCATTTGTTGCTTAGTAAAGTAGGTTGTTTTACCTTGTTTAAATACATAACCAGTTGCACCTTCGTTAAAACTATTATGCTGATTAAGGGCAATAGCAAGACCATCTTTTTCGTCTGAAAAATAAGAAAGTTCTAATAAGTTTGTGTGTCTGTTGGAAAGTACAACATAAAAACTTTTGCTTGGTACGTACTTTTGCAAAATATCGTGTATAGCGGGATAGAGTAAGGTAAGTTCTGCAACCGTGCTGGCTTGCTCTGATAATAGGATCAGGGCATTTTGTAGATGATGTGCATGCTTGTACTTTTTCAGTAGCGCTTTAAGACGTTTATTTTGATGCGCTAAGTTACTAGGTACTGTTAATTTATCTTCCAATGATGTTAACCAGCTGTGTTTTTATTGTATACTAATTGCGCTTATAATTTCATTTTTAACTATTAGCGTCAAGTATATATTCGTTAAAATAGCGGTTAAAAGTAGATAAAAAGCATTAAAAAAGGCTTACCTTAGGTAAACCTTTTTATTTATTGATTTTAGTAGGCTTTTACTTAGTTGTCATAAAGTTAATTGCGGCACTAATTTCGTCTTCAGAACAATCCATACAAGTACCTTTTGGCGGCATTGCATTAAAACCATTCAGTGCGTGATCGAGTAATACATCATTACCTTTAGCAAGGCGAGGTGACCAATCATCAGCCGATTTAGGTGCGCCTAACGCACCAGTACCGTGACACGCAAAACATGAAGCTTGATATACTTGCTCGCCAGAACGTGGGCCAGTAGGGGCTGCAGGAGCGGCCACTTTGTCACCCTCAAGGTATACAGCACCAATCGGTGCGAGACGTTTTTTGATTGCATCGGCAGTCATAGAGTTATCATATGGCTGTGCGTATGCGGTGGTTGCTAGCATTAGTAATGCTGCAGCTGATAGTTTTTTCATTTTGCCTTGCCCACTTCAATTTGAACGTGATCAATCACGATTGTAAATGACGGAATTTAAAACAATTATAACTCCCCTAAGCAATTTATAAAATGCTAAGAGTAGATTTTATTGATTAAATCGACTAAAGATTGCGTTAACTCAATAAAAACAGCAGTTTACTAAATGGTTAAACAGAGTAACTGTTATTCTAAGTTACAAAAATCTAAATAGATCATATTGCTCAAAAATCAGCTTAGTGCGAGCACTTCACTCACCAGTTTAGCTATTCCAGCATCGGCATCGAGTATAGATTGTGCCAGCATATAGGCTGGTGTTGTTACTAGCTTGTACTGCTGATCTACAACAATATCATCTACTGCGCAGGTGACATGCTGAGCACCTAGGGTGTTAAGTGCATTAGCTGTGTCACTATCATTACCTATAGTTAGGTGTGCTTGCTGATAAATAAAAGGAATTAAATTAGGAGCAATACACATATAGCCCGCTGCTTTATTGGTATTGGCAAACGCTTTACAGGCATGTAACACGTCAGCATTAATACTTGCCTGTGGCCCTTTTATAGCAAAGTCAGATAGATTTTTTGCAGCACCAAAACCACCCGGTACAATTAAAGCGTCAAACTGTGTAACGTCCAGCTCAGTAATCGCTTTTACTTCGCCGCGAGCAATACGCGCTGCTTCTACAAGTACATTACGATTATCGGTGGTTTCTTCACCAGTGAGGTGATTAATGGTGTGATGCTGCGCTATATTGGGTGCAAAGCATTGATAACTTGCACCATTTTTTGCTATGTGTAATAAAGTCAAAACGGCTTCATTAATTTCACTACCATCATAAACGCCACAACCGGCTAAAATTACTGCAACTTTTTTCATTTTTTATCTGCTCCGTTTAAGTCGGCAAACTAAAATTTAGTTCGATAGATTAGGGTCTGTTAACCTTTGGGGATTAAAATTTGTTCAAACTAGGAGCGATTTGATCGCGGCGCGAGGTTTGTAACCTAGTAGGCTCGATAACTGCTCCTGCGTTATTCTACTGGCTTACATCTATGTGTAAATAAGTAAAAACAGAGCAAAGCTTTTGCATCCTGCTCATGCCCCTAACAAAGAGTTAATCGCCCCTAGACAGAACCCTTCGGGCAGCGCATGTTTGGTATTAATGCTGCGTTATCGCCTATTTATGGGGAATAACCACACCACATAGGCTCTGCCTTGTCTAAATACCAAACACACTGCTGCAAACTCAATCTTGAAAGATCAACAGACCTTCAAGTTTAACATGGCAAAAATAATCTGTTTGAAAAATTATTTGTATAGTTACTGTTCGCTAAGCGAGTGATCATAGGGTATATGCCATTTGGTGATCAACCACAGTGAAAAAAATTATAAAGGATCGCTATGATCTTTGATCCATTATGCTAGAATGCTCGTCCAGTTATTTAAATGGATGCAAATAATGGCAATGACTAACAGCGGATGTAACGCTTAAAACTTTTTTCCACATTGGTAAAAAAATAATAAAAAAAGAACCTCGTATTATCTTTTTTAGTAAAAACAACCAGTTAACTTTATTTCTAAGCGTTTTTTAATGCTTTGGAAGAATGGCCTGTGGCTGTTATCTACAAAGTTATCCACAGTTTGTTCTGAATTAATCAACATCAGTAGTATTAATTCGCAGTCGTTTTATTCACTGCCTTATGGCATGCTTATAATTATCTTACTTTTTGTATTTAGGATCCAAATTCACCATGGCTCAGATCCCCGAAAACCCACTTATTTTAGTTGATGGCTCTTCATATTTATTTCGTGCTTATCATTCACCGCCACATTTAACTAACTCAAAAGGTGAAGCGACCGGAGCGATATATGGTGTGATCAACATGCTAAAAAGTTTGATCAGACAATATGATCCCTCGCATATGGTGGTTATATTTGACGCTAAAGGCAAAACCTTTAGAAATGACATGTATAGCGAATATAAAGCGAACCGTCCGCCAATGCCAGATGACTTACGCACGCAAATAGCGCCAATCCATCGTATTATTAAAGCAATGGGTTTTCCGCTTATTAGCATTGAAGGTGTTGAAGCCGACGATGTAATTGGTACGTTTGCGCGCATAGCTTCAGAGCAAAAGCGCCATGTACTGGTTTCTACCGGCGATAAAGATATGGCGCAGTTGGTAAATGAACATGTAACGCTTATAAACACCATGACCGACAGTATCTCGGATCCTGTTACTGTAGTTGAAAAGTTTGGTGTGGGCCCAGAACTTATTATCGATTATTTAGCTTTAATGGGCGATAAAGTAGATAACATTCCAGGGGTAGAAGGGTGTGGTCCTAAAACTGCGGTTAAGTGGTTAGAAAAATACGGATCGCTACAGGGCGTTATGGATAATGCCAGCGAGATCAAAGGTAAAATAGGAGAAAAGTTAGCAGCTGCGCTAGATCATCTGCCTTTAAGCTATCAACTTGCTACTATTAAGTGTGATGTTGAGGTTGAGTCGGATCTTGATACCTTTAAGTTACAAGAGCCCAATAAAGATGAGCTAATCGCGCTTTATGGTGAATGTGAATTTCGTCGTTGGTTAGCTGAGTTACTCGATAACCCTAAAGATACCGAAACACACTTAGCTGTTCCCACTGAGGCTAACGAAGTACCAAAAGTAGCAGAGGCACAATACGAAACTATTTTAACCGAGAGCCAGTTTGATGCATTAATAGAGCAGCTAAATGATGCTGAGCTATTTGCCTTTGATACAGAAACAACCAGCCTTGATTACATGCAAGCACAGTTAGTAGGTATGAGCTTTGCGGTAAAAGCCGGTGAAGCTGCTTATTTACCCGTTGCTCACGACTATCCGGGTGCACCTGAGCAACTAAGCCTTGAGTTTGTAATGCAAAAATTAGGACCTATTCTAGCCGATGCCAAAAAAGCTAAAGTAGGGCAAAACCTTAAATACGATAAAAGCGTATTAGCAAATGCGGGTTATGAATTAAACGGTATTAAGTTTGATACCATGCTTGAATCGTATGTGCTTAACAGTGTGGGTACGCGCCATGATATGGATTCACTGGCACTTAAATTTTTAGGCCATAAAAATATCAGCTTTGAAGATATTGCTGGTAAAGGTAAAAAGCAACTTACTTTTAATCAAGTAGAGCTAGAAAAAGCCGGCCCCTATGCCGCTGAAGATGCAGATATTACGCTGCGTTTACACCAAGTTTTATGGCCAAAATTAGCCGCTGACGAAAAACTAAAATCAGTATTCGAAGATATAGAAATGCCACTGGTTAATGTTATTTCTGATATTGAACGCACTGGTGTAGCAATAGACAGCAAAATGCTTGCTGCGCACAGCCAACGCTTAGGCGAGCGTTTATTGGAGCTGGAAAAAGAAGCGTATGAAATAGCGGGTGAACCATTTAATTTAAGTTCTCCAAAACAACTACAAGTATTGTTGTTTGAAAAACTGGAACTGCCAATAATTAAAAAAACGCCTAAAGGCGCGCCTTCTACCGCAGAAGAAGTATTACAAGAATTAGCGCACGACTATCCACTGCCTAAAGTAATTATTGAGCACCGTGGTTTATCAAAGCTTAAATCAACCTATACCGACAAATTACCGTTAATGGTTAACGAGAAAACGCAGCGTGTGCATACCTCGTATCATCAAGCCGTAACGGCAACTGGGCGTTTAAGTTCAACCGATCCTAATTTACAAAATATTCCAATTCGCTCAGAAGAAGGGCGTCGTATTCGTGAAGCGTTTATAGCGGCCGATGGCTATAAAATTGTCGCTGCCGATTATAGCCAAATTGAGCTACGTATAATGGCGCATCTTTCACAAGATAAAGGTTTATTAAGTGCGTTCGCTAATGGTTTAGACGTGCACAGTGCCACTGCAGCAGAAGTATTTGGTGTAAGTTTAGAAGAAGTGACCAGCGATATGCGTCGTAAAGCTAAAGCGGTTAACTTTGGCTTAATTTATGGCATGTCGGCATTTGGTTTAGCACGTCAGCTGGATGTGCCACGCCATGAAGCGCAGCATTATATTGATAAATATTTTGAGCGTTTCCCAGGTGTTTTAGAGTATATGGAAACAACGCGTGAAAAGGCCGCTGAAAGCGGTTATGTAGAGACTATTTTTGGACGCCGTTTATATTTACCAGAAATAAAAGCCCAAAATGGTGCACGAAGAAAAGGAGCTGAGCGCGCAGCAATCAATGCGCCAATGCAAGGCACTGCTGCCGATATCATTAAAAAGGCAATGTTAAGTGTACACAGTTGGGTATACGAGCAAGCTCCCAATACCGTTAAGCTATTAATGCAAGTACACGATGAGTTGGTATTTGAAATTAAAACAGACTGTGTTGATGCTTACACAAAGCATATTTGCGAACTAATGTCGCAAGCGGCTACTCTTGATGTACCACTTATAGTTGAAGCTGATGAAGGCGACAACTGGGAACAGGCTCACTAAGTTTATATAATAAAATGACAAAAAAGTGCCTAAGGGCACTTTTTTTATGTCAGTATAAAAATATTAATTACTTAAATAAATAGCCGCATTAGTTACATAAAAGTTAACTAAAGAAAAGACCGATGTTAAATCATAAGGTGTTGGCAAATATACACAAATTATCTAGAATTTTATTGTACTAGTGCGCTGGCTTTTGTTAAAGTCGCGCCGTCCTCATCCTGTAGGACATCCTGTTGATGATGCATCTGCGAAGATGCAATTATTCATAGCTTCTCCCCAGTTTGCTATACCGGCCTATCATATATTTGATGGGCCGTTTTTTATTCCTAACCTTAATTATTCTCCATTTATTATTCTATAATTACACTTAATCCTTTAGGTGATACCATCATAAGCTCATAAAAAGTACTTTCTATTCATTTGTGGTTCTAATGAATAGGGTATTGTTCATTTATAGAAGGAATTCGTCATGTTTAAAGCATTAGCTATTGCAGGTTTGTCGTTATCAAGTTTAGTTATTTCTAATATCGCTCAGGCCGATTGGCAGTTAGTAAACGATAAAAGCCAATTAAGCTTTGTTTCTATCAAAAAAAATAGTATTGCTGAAGCAAATCACTTTACTAATATTGAAGGCAAGTTATCAGATAAAGGTGAGTTTAGTGTAAATGTAGACTTAACCTCGGCAGAAACACTGATCCCCATTCGTAATGAGCGTTTAACAAAATTATTATTTGAAGCCGATACATTTGCAAATGCCATATTAACCGCAGATCTAGCATCGCAGCTCAGCAGTATTAAAAAACCTGGCCAGTATGTGCTTAAAGGGATTAATGCGGAACTTGATTTTCATGGTAATAAAAAGCCGCTTACTATAGATGTGCTGGTTAGCAGTGCAGAAAATGGTGATTTAAGTGTGTCTTCTTTCAGTCCTATTATTATTAATAGTAATGATTTTGCAATTACAGAGGGCATTATGGAATTACAAAAATTAGCGGGTTTACCGTCAATTGCGACTGCCGTACCTGTTACTTTTGCACTGACATTTAAAAAGCAGTGATTTCCCTTAGCCAACTAAGCAAGCAATTAAGCGAGCCAAGCAAACCCTTTGATAGTTGGCAACCAACTCACTGTGGATCATTGCCAATGGTTATTAACGACCAAGGGCAATGGTTTTATGCTGGCAGTGAAATAACACGCCCGGCTATGGTAAAGCTGTTTGCCTCGGTATTGTGTAAAGAGGGTGAGCAGTTTTATTTAAAAACGCCGGTCGAAAAAATAGCCATCACGGTTGAAGACGCCCCCTTTATTATTGTTGCCTGGCGATTTGAAAATACCGAGCAAGGACAAGTGCTTTGTTGTATAGATAACCTAGACAGACAATGGCTCATCAGTGCTGAGCAACCTATATATATACAAGACTACAAAGATGCAGCCGTGCCTTATATACAACTCCCTTATGGGTGCTGTGCACGCGTGGCAAGAAGTGTATTTTATCAATGGGCAGAAATAGCCCAGACAGACAAACAGGGTTGTTTTATAACATCTGCCGGGGAGCCGTTTTATTTATCCTAAACTCGGGTAATAGCGGATAATAATGGCTTAGGTTTGTAATGCGTGCGTGGCAAGAAGTGTATGCTATTAATGCAATGGGCTAAAATAGCCAATACTGATAAACAGGGTTATTTTATAACATCTGCCGGGGAGCCGTTTTATTTATCCTAAACTCGAGTAATAGCGGATAATAATGGCTTAGGTTTGTAATGCGTGCGTGGCAAGAAGTGTATGCTATTAATGCAATGGGCTAAAATAGCCAATACTGATAAACAGGGTTATTTTATAACGTCTGCCGGGGAGTCGTTTTATTTATCCTAAACTCGGGTAATAGCGGATAATAATGGCTTAGGTTTGCAATGTGCGCGTGGCAAGAAGTGTATGCTATTAATGCAATAGGCTGAAATAGCCGAGACAGATAAGCTCGGCTATTTATCGAATGTGTAAGCTTTTAAGCCTTGCAGAATAAATTAGCTTGCTGGGTTAGTGTCATCGTTAAGTATTTTTTCAGCAGGTGGTACCGCTACAACAGGGCCTAAAAACCATTCATCAAGTTTTTTGGCAACGTCTGGCAAGCCAGTACCTTTTAGTGATGAAAATGCATGTACCGTAATATCACCATCAAGGGCGCTTAATTCACGGCGAACTTTAAGTACTTGTGATTGACGCGGACCTTGTTTAAATTTGTCTGCTTTAGTTAATAGCGCTAAAACAGGAATTTCACTGCTAATAGCCCAATTAATTAAATCACGGTCTAAATCTTTTAATGGATGACGAATATCCATTAAAATTACAATACCTTTTAAACTCTGACGCTTTTGTAAATATTCGCCTAGCGACTTCTGCCATTTCTTTTTCATTTCAATTGGCACTTTAGCAAAGCCATAGCCTGGTAAATCGATAAGGCGCATGTCATCAACATCAGCAAGTTCAAAGGTATTTATTAGCTGAGTACGTCCAGGAGTTTTACTGGTACGCGCTAATTTTTGGTCGGTAAGTGCATTAAGAGCACTTGATTTACCTGCATTGGAGCGACCGGCAAACGCAACTTCAATTCCCGTATCAGCAGGTAATTTAGTAATGTCTGGAGCGCTTGTAACGAAAGACGCGGTATTATATTTGATACGAGATTTGAGCACGGGCTCTCCTAAAACTTAAAAATGATCACATTGAGCTAAATTCGCTCATGGGGCGTATTTTATACTATAAAGGAGTTATTAAAAAGCTGTTAAACCACCATATACAGCACATTTAAACCAAGTTAAAGCTTAACCTAAGGCAAAACCCTATAAATTATAAGTTTAATATGAGTAGAAAACGTGCCAGAGAATTTATTATCGTGTAGAATATAAAAATCACAACATCCATATTGTAGATGATACAGGGTCGGAAACAGAGAATTCACCATGAAAAAAATAGCACTATCTTTAACTATATTGCTTGGTGCGTTGTCAGCAAGCAACGCAACAGCATTTGAAGGCGATGTAAACGCAGGTAAAGAAAAATCAGTAACGTGTGCGGCTTGTCACGGCCCAGACGGTAATGCACCGATTAATATCTATCCTAAGCTTGCGGGTCAACATGCCGATTATATTTATAAGCAACTTCAAGACTTAAAACTAGGTATGACCTCAGGTGGCAAAAAAGGTCGTATGGATCCGGTTATGAGCGCAATGGCTATGCCATTAAGCGAACAGGATATGAAAGATTTGTCGGCTTATTTTGCATCACTAAACATGAGCGAAGAAGCTACGCCTAAAGACGTAGTTGAAACCGGTAAAATACTTTACAAAGCAGGTGATGCAGATCGTGGTATTCCAGGATGTGCTGCATGTCATGGCCCTCGTGGTAATGGCTCGTCACTTGCAAAATTTCCAAAAGTTTCTTTTCAGCATCCAGGTTACGTTAAAGCGCAACTTGAAAAATTTCGTGATGGCACACGCCAAAATGATTTAAATGGTGTGATGCAAGATATTGCAAAGAAATTAACAGATAAAGACATTGAAGTACTTTCGCAGTACTTAGGTGGCTTACACTAAAGTTGTATTTATTTAATTATTATTAATGTAATAAACTACAATATGTACAAAAAAGCAGCTTAGGCTGCTTTTTTTGTGCTTAAAATTACTTTTATAGTCTTTATTCATGTAAGACATTGACCATGCATAGCTGTGAGATAAGTCTTATTTTAAAAACCATTAAATTGTTAACTTGATGTAATGTAATGGTTTTTGTGTTTTTTGTTATAATCCTTTTAATAAAAGATATATAAATTAGTTGTAACAAAATTATTAACAGGTACATTAACCCCTGTCGCAAAAAACAATAACAAAATGGAATAAGCTATAAGGACAGTAGCGCGACACGACTACATAGCACAAATTGGTGCTAGCAAAGGAAATAACAAAAAAGCGTTAGGAAGACCGAAAATAATAAAAACTCATGGAAGTTTAATAATAAAAACAAAATGGAATGCTACACGGAAGGTAAAAATAATAATAATAGGGATAGGTAAAAATAATAACAATAATAAAGACTAAAAAGTCGAAGGGAGAAGTGTCCAGATAATGGCGCTCAGATTAGTAGGCGGTAGAGATGTTTTCTCTACCGCCTTTTTATTTGTCCTGTTACAATAGCCACCGTTTAAAAACGAGCAGTAAGCTGTTTTAAGCGCTAAATAGAGAAACCCAGCCTCTAAAGCGCAAACTGAATTCTTCTGGCTAGGCCAGCATTGCGATGCCCATTGATTTGCGCCTCGCCCAAAACCTCTTAAGTGAGATGATCAAGATATGAGTAGAACTAAAAAGTCACGCAAAAGCCCAGCAAATGGACCAGTACGTTTAAGCCAAGATAAGCTTAAAGAAATGCGTGCATTAAAAGAGCAACGTGTTAAAAAAACCAAAGGTGCTAAGCCTGGATCTCGTAATACCCCTGAGCTATTAAATGATGATAGCCAAAAAAGTAACACGGGAACTAAAGATAAACGCATTGGCAGTAAAAAACCTGTGCCATTAATAGCTGTTGCAGCTGCACCTAAAGTAGAAATAAAACGTAACTTAAAGCCAACTGTTGAGCTTAAAAAGTCAGCAGAGCCAGAGTTTACGCCTGAGCAAGAGCTAGAAGCACTTGAAAATGATGAGCGCTTACTTAAATTAGTAGAGCGTCATGAAAATGGCGAAATGCTAACGGGTAAAGATGCTAAGTACTTTAATAGTCGTATTGCTCGTCATCAAGCATTGTGTAAATTGCTTGGTATCGAGGATGAAGATGAAGAAGAGTTTGAAGATGACTTTAGCGAAGAAAGTAATTCAGACTTCGATCAGTATTTATCGAACGATCTTGCTAACGAATGGTTAGACGAAGAAGACAAGTAATAAGGGTTATTAAATGAGTACAGCGGTGATCTTAGCCTTATTTGTAGGTGCTGCTATTATAGTGGGCTTAGCATTTTATGCGGGTCAGTTGCTTTATAAGTTAAGCGCGCAAAAAAAACTGATTGTTAAAAAGCAGGCTGAGCAACAGCAAAAGCTTAAGCAGTCGCGTTTAAAGCGTAACGCCAAATTAGCCGACAGCATTCATTTAATCGCGCGTGCAATGCATGAACAGCAGTGTGAGTTTTCAGAAGGCTGTTTACGTATTTGGGTACTTATGTCGCAATATGGTTTTGAAGACGAGCAAGATTTAACGACAAAATACTCGGGCATTTATAAAATGTACCAAGTAGTTAAAGAAATGCCGACTCATGATGCGCGTAAAAAATATACCAAAAAAGAAATATTTAAGTTAGATACAGCTCGCTGGCGTGCCGAAGAGACACATAAAGATGAGATTATAGCTGACTGCGCTAAAATTATTATTGAGTTTAAAGCCGCCCCTGGCAGCGAAAACGTGGTATTTAATTAATCAGCGTTTAAATAATTTAAAGCACAAAATACAAAAGCAGACCTCAGGTCTGCTTTTTCGTTTTAAATTTACTACTCGGGCTGAGGGTTAAATAACCCGAGAAAAACGCGTTGCATTTAGCTGTTTTTGTAAGTGAGCGTCAAAGCACATACAAATAATACGAATAAATAAATTACCTCTAGCAGTGACACTAATCATATTATTTTCAATAGTGACCATCCCATCAGCAATTAAAGGCTCAATTGCCGTTAGTGCATCAGCAAAGTAGTGGTTAAAGTTAAGTGCATGTTTGGCACTAAATGCCTCCATATCTAACTCAAACTGGCATATAAGCTGTTTAATTGCATCAGCGCGTATTACATCATCGGCACTTAAGTGCATGCCTTTGGTGATGGCACAGCCGCTTTGCGTTTCTACACTATGATAATAATGCTTTAACTCTTTTTGATTTTGTAAAATGGCAGTGCCAATTTGTGATATAGATGAAACCCCTAAACCTAATAAATCGCAGTTTCCGTGGGTAGTATACCCTTGAAAGTTACGGTGTAATTGCCCCGCATTTTGTGCCACAGCGAGTTCGTTATTAACTTTAGCAAAATGGTCCATACCAATAAATTGATAACCGGCTTGAGTCATTTGCTCTAAGGTGTTTTTAAACATAGTTAGCTTGTTGTGTGCACTGGGTAAGTCGGCATCTTTAATTTTACGTTGTGCTGCAAAACGCTCTGGAAGGTGAGCATAATTAAATACCGAAACACGATCAGGGCTAAGCTCAAGCAACTGCTCTATGGTTTGTTTAAAGCTTTGTGGCGTTTGCAATGGGAGGCCGTAAATCATGTCGGCATTAATCGATTTAAACCCTAATTCACGGGCTTGGGTGATTAACTGCTTTACTGTATCGGCATTTTGCGGACGGTTTACTGCTAGCTGCACTTCATCATTAAAGTCTTGAATACCAAATGATACGCGGTTAAAACCTAAGTTACTTAAATCAACCAACATGTTATCGGCAAGCGATCGAGGGTCAATTTCAATACCACGCTCAGTGGCGTCGGTAAAATTAAAGTGCAGCTCCAAAAGTTTAACTAAACGGCTCATTTGCTGCGTAGTTAAAAAGGTAGGTGTACCACCGCCTAAATGTAGTTGCTCTAGGGTGTAGTCTTTAAATAGAGGCGCTTGGGCTGCAATTTCTATGGCTAAAAAATCAAGGTAGGTGTCGGCTTTTGACTGATGGCGAGTAATAATTTTATTGCAGCCACAGTAATAACAAAGCTGACTACAAAACGGAATATGTATATATAAAGACAATGCACGGCTGTTTGATGACTCAATCGCACTGAGTAAGTCTTGCTGTTGATAGCCCTCAGTTAGCGACAGTGCCGTGGGGTACGATGTATAACGTGGGCCAGACACATTATATTTATTTATTAGGGTTTGATCCCATTTTGGAAGTTTAATCATCACGCGCACCTTGGTATATTATTTAGGTGCTGATTATAAAAAAATGTTTAGCAGGGCGGGTTGATCTACAACAAAAAAAGGTGCCGTAGCACCTTTTTAAAGTATATTTTTTAATCTGTTAGTAAGTAACTTGATGGGCATCTTTCAAATATTGAAATAGCTCTTTGTAACCTCTACCAGGTTTTTCATCTTTCGCTTCTTTAGCTGCATTACGAACTAGCTGGCGCATTTGTTGACGATCAAGCGATGGGAACTGCTCTATAGTCTCATTGATTAGGTCATCACCTTGTTCAATTAGGTCTGCACGTAATTGCTCAATTTTTTTGACCAACACTTCAGCTTGGTTATTTTTATTAAGCATAACATCGATAATTGATCTTATAGCATCGATGTTCTCTACGGTGCGCAGTGTTTTAGCTATGTAGTTTAAATGACGACGATAAGCATCGCTTTTATTGCTAATTTTATCGGCAACAACCATTGCGGCTTTTAAATCATCATTTAATGGCAAGCGCTCACGCTGCTTTTTACCCATTTTGGCAATTTCAGTCCCTAACTGATGAAATTCTTGTGCTTCACGCTTCAGTTCGGTTTTTGAGACATATTCAATTTCTTCTTCAATATCAGCAGGCTTGCTTTTTTTCTTCGCCATGGGGTGCTCTTAAATAAAAATAACTTCTGCCATTATACATGATTATCATACAGAGGAATATTAGCTGATGTGATGCATTGAGTGTGTTAGCATTTAAATATAAAAAATGTGTGCAACATTGCCTTCAAGGCTCAGGACTTAATTTATGAAAAGCCAACAACACGATCCAATTTATTCTCAAATATCTCAAGTAAAAGATGCGGTAGCAGCAGTGCTCGACCATGCGAAAAAACTCGGTGCCACAGCGGCAGAAGCGGCTATGTCTAGCACTTCAGGGCTGTCGGTTAGCACTCGCATGGGCGAAGTAGAAACCATTGAGTTTAACCAAGATGGCGGTTTAGGCATTAGTGTGTATGTAGGTAATAATAAAGGCTCTGCGTCTACCGCAGATTTAAGCCCTAAAACGCTACGCACTGTGGTTGAAAAAGCCATTGATATTGCAAAATTCACCTCAGACGACCCTTTTAACGGTGTTGCAGATAAAGAGCTACTTGAGTTTTCACCCAAAGATCTCGATTTATACCATCCATGGGATGTAAGCCCAGAGCAAGGTGTTGAGTTTTGTCATGCTGCAGAGCAAGCAGCGTTAAATGCGGATGAGCGCATTGTTAATTCAGACGGCGCAAGTTTTTCATCGCACCAAGGTTTGCGTGTTTATGGCAATAGCCATGGTTTAATTGCTGGTTTTCCGCGTACTCGCCACAGCATAAGTACTATGGTAATTGGTAAAGATGGCGAGCAAATGCAACGCGACTCTGCTTACACCGTAGCACGCGATCAAGCTGGTTTAAATGATGCCGCAGCAGTGGGGCTTGAAGCTGCAGCCGAAACTTTAGCTAAATTAAATAGCCAAAAATTAGGCACCATGAAAGTACCGGTAATATTTAGAGCTGACATTGCTAATTCATTATTTGGCCATTTAGTGTCGGCCATTGGTGGTGGTGCGCTGTATCGTAAATCGAGTTTTTTACTCGATAGCCTAGGTACACAAGTATTTAGTAATTGCGTAAATATTGCCGAGCGTCCGCATATACTCAAAGGGCTCGCATCGTCGCCGTTTGACAGCGAAGGTGTTAAAACCTTTGATAGAGAAATCATTCAAGGTGGCGAGTTACAAACTTACCTACTTGCAAGCTATGCTGCGCGTAAAATGAATATGACACCAACAGGGCACGCTGGCGGTATACATAACTGGTTAGTTGAGCAAACACATAACGATTTAACCGCGCTACTTAAAACCATGGGCACAGGCTTATTAGTAACAGAGCTAATGGGGCAGGGCGTAAATACAGTAACTGGTGATTACTCGCGTGGTGCGGCTGGTTTTTGGGTAGAAAATGGCGAAATTCAATATCCAGTAAGCGAAATTACCATTGCCGGTAACTTAAAAGATATGTTTAAAGGAATATCAGCTATTGGTGGCGACATAGAGCGCCGTGGTGGCATTCAAACTGGCTCTGTGTTAATTGAACAAATGCAAATAGCGGGCGCTTAGTCACTGCGCTCAGTGTATACTCAAGTCGAGGGTTATTTCGATTTGAGTAACCGCATTATTGAGTTTTTACGAGGTGTTAAATGGCTAAAGACAGGTATGCGCCAAAACCATTAACTGACATTATGGCAGGACTGAATAACCGCTTGTCGGCTTATGCAGGTAAAAGCCAAGCACTCGGTACCCAGCAAACCTTACTTAAAGACTTTTTAGGCCCCAAACTGGGTGATAAATGCCGCGTGAGTAACTACCGCGATGGTACTTTAATGATCGAAGCGGTATCTGCGCCTATTGCGCTTAGACTAAATTACTTAAAAATGGATATGCTCTCGCATTTTAGAGCCGCGGGCATGGCAGAGCTTGGGCAAATAAAAATTACCGCTAATCCACAAGCAACACAACGCTTGGGCGCAGTAAGTAAAACCATTAATACCCCAATAACTAATTCTCGTAAAATGAGCGAACAAACAGCCGATTATTTAAATGCCATAGCCGCCTCAGCCCCCCCTTCGCTAAAAGAAAAATTAGAGCGTTTAGCACTGCACGCAAAGCGTAAAACCTAGCTGCTAATAACTCGTTTATAAGCTCACATAGTTATTGATAGCACTATGTGGGTCACTCATCGCATTAAAATACTTTGTTACATATTCAATTTTATTGTTACCCCAATGGGGTTTATGATAGCTACTTAATACGCCTATTAACTAGGTTGCAGTTAATGCTTATTTCATTAAGTAAAAGTACATAAAATGTCATTACGCAGCTTTATGCTGCTGGTATTTGAATATTAATGAAATAGGTATTTATTTTAACTAACAAACGGAATCCTTATGATTAAAATAACAATGACCGCCGCAGGTATTGCGCTGGCACTTGGGTTGGTTGGTTGTGGTGAACAACAAGAAATTAAAGTAAACGAAACTCCCGCGGTTAGCGCTCCAGTTCCAGCTCCTTTTGCCTTGGGTATTGAGCTGGAAAATATGGATAAATCGGTACGCGCTCAAGATGACTTTTATTACCATGTAAATGGTCAATGGCTAGCTAAAACCGAAATTCCTGGCGATAAATCTAACTATGGTTCGTTTTCGCAATTATATGACGAGTCGCAAAAGGCGATGAAGACAGTACTTGAAAGTGCGGCAGCAAATAGCAATGTTGAAAAAGGCAGTGATGAAGCAAAGTTAGCGGCATTTTATAATAGCTACATGGCAGAAGAAGCGCGCGAAGAACTTGGCATCCAGCCACTTGAGCCATCATTGGCAAGCATTGACGCCGTTAAAGGTAAAAAAGATTTAGTTACTTTAATGGCGCAATTACAGATTAAAGGCGGCGACTTGCCATTTGGTTGGTATGTAAATAATGACGCTAAAAACTCCAGCGAAAATGCATTGTATGCGTATCAAGCTGGGTTAGGTTTACCCGATCGTGATTATTATTTAAAAGATGATGAAAAGTTCACTAAAATTCGTGCTTCTTATCAAGCTTACATTGCTAAAATATTAGCCAAGTCAGGGGTTGAAAATACAGAGGCTGTGGCTAAAAATGTATTAGCGCTGGAAAAAAACCTTGCTGAGGCGCAGTGGAGTCGAGTAGAGAGCCGTGATGCAACCAAGTCTTATAATAAAATGAGCCTTGCACAAGCAAATAAACTAATGGGTGACTTTGATCTTGCTAGTTACTTTAAAGCGATAGGCATAAACACCGAAGAGTTAATTATTAGCCAGCCGAGCTACTTTGAAAAATTTGCGACTATTTATAAAAACACCGATTTAGCAACATGGCAAAATTACCTTAAGTTTCACTTTGTAAGTAATTACGCTCAGTTACTCGATAAAGAGTTAGTGGACCTTAAGTTTAATTTTTACAGTACAACTTTACGTGGTGTAGAAGAACAAGCACCACTTTGGAAGCAAGCGGTTGATGCTTCAAACAGTGTGCTAGGTGAGATTTTAGGTAAAGTGTACGTTAAAGAGAACTTTCCACCAGAAGCGAAAGCGCGTATGGAAGAGTTGGTTGATAACGTAATTAAAGGCTACGGTGTTGCGATTGAAAATTTAGAGTGGATGAGCCCGGAAACTAAAATTGCCGCTCAACAAAAGCTAGACAAGTTTACACCTAAAATTGGCTACCCAGATAAGTGGAAAGACTACTCAGCACTAGAGATTAACCCTGATGAATTAGTCGGTAACTACATTCGTTATAGCGAATGGGCTTACAGCGATATGATTGCCAAATTGGGTAAACCAGTAGACCGCTCAGAGTGGCACATGACACCACAAACTGTGAATGCATACTACAACCCAGTAAATAACGAAATTGTGTTTCCAGCAGCTATTTTACAGCCGCCATTTTTTAACTTAGAAGCAGATGATGCAGTAAATTACGGTGCTATTGGCGCGGTAATTGGTCATGAGTTAGGCCATGGTTTTGACGACCAAGGTGCTAAATACGACGGCGACGGTAATTTACGTAACTGGTGGAGCGAGTCAGACCTTAAACAGTTTGAACAGCGAACCGCGGCTTTAGTTGCTCAGTATAATGAATACAAACCTTTTACTGATGCTGGCGTAAATGGTGAATTGACGTTAGGCGAAAATATTGGCGATTTAGGCGGCCTTACGGTTGCGCATAAAGCGTATATGCTATCTTTAGGTAACTCTAAGGCTCCAGTGATTGATGGCTACACTGGCGATCAGCGCTTCTTTATGGGCTGGTCACAAATTTGGCGTCGTAAGTATCGTGATGAAGCGTTGCGTAACCGCTTAATGACCGACCCGCATTCGCCTAGTCATTACCGCGTAATTGGTATTTTATCGAATATGCCTGAGTTTTATAAAGCATTTGACGTTAAAGAAGGCGACAAAATGTATATTAAACCAGAGGACCGCGTAAAAATTTGGTAATTTAATTACCTAACTAAAAAGTACCTAACTAGAAAGTACCTAACTAGAAAGTACCTAACTAGAAAGTATCTAACTAAAAAGGCCAGCAAGTGTTAACTTGCTGGCCTTTTTGTAGCTGCCTAATAATGGCGGTTTATTGTTATTATTATTTTACTAAAAGAGTATAGCCAAATATTAAGCGTTAAATATATTTCGCTTTTATAGCGCTAATAATATCGACGTTAGCTGCTGGAAACTCGTAGTTATCTAGCTCGTCAATACTTACCCAAGCATTATCTTGCCCTTCTGCGCCATGTGCTTCACCACTAAAGTTACTCACCACATGTACGTTCAGCTTTACCGTTTTATCATCGTAATCGTGTTTTATTGTTAGCAATTCACTGGAACTAAAAATAGTGATGCCAATCTCTTCTTGAAGTTCACGCTTAAGTGCTCTAAATACACTTTCACCGGCTTCAATTTTACCACCAGGAAACTCCCACAAACCTCCTTGATGTTGATCATTTGCCCGCTTGCAAATAAACAGAGCGTTATTTTTTTTAATTACGCCAACAGCCACATTTACAATTATACTAGTCATTTTATCTCCCTTAAACACCATAAAAAAAGCGACGCAAGCGCCGCTTTTTACGAAATTTATTACACTATTGGATTATTTTAATTTGCCACAACATTGCTTAAATTTTTGACCTGAGCCACAAGGACAAGGATCGTTACGGCCTACTTTTGGCTCGCTACGTGCCATTACAGTTGCGCTTTGTGGTGCTTCGCCGCCTACATGCTCAACTTCTTCATGCTGATATTCGCGAGGAGCGTTTTCACTTTTACGGTGTTGCTCTTCTACTTTTTCAACATCTTCTTCGGCGCGTACTTGTACTTTGCTTAAAATACTTACTACATCTATTTTTAAGTTTTCTAGCATTTCAGCGAATAGCTCAAACGATTCACGCTTGTACTCTTGCTTTGGATTTTTTTGCGCATAACCACGTAAATGAATACCTTGGCGTAAATGATCCATTGCTGCCAGGTGATCTTTCCAATGCTGATCTAGGCTTTGTAACATAATCGCTTTTTCGAATTGACGTAGTACTGAATCGCCTACCATCTCTTCTTTTTGCTTATATGCTTGCCCAACCGACTCTTCAATGCGCTCACGAAGTTTTTCTTCATAGAGTTTATTGTCATCAGCTAGCCACTGAGTAATTGGCAATTCAATTAAGAAGTCTTGTTTTAAGCGCTCTTCAAGGCCAGGTACATCCCACATTTCAGCCAAGCTTTGCGGTGCAATGTACTGATCAATAATATTACTCAGCACATCACCACGAATAACCGTGATAGTTTCTGAAATATCGCCTTCTTCAAGTAGTTCGTTACGCTGTGAGTAAACCACACGGCGTTGATCGTTTGCTACGTCATCGTACTCAAGTAATTGCTTACGCACATCAAAGTTACGTGCTTCTACTTTACGCTGTGCATTTTCAATCGCACGGTTAACCCATGGATGTTCTATCGCTTCACCGCGTTGCATGCCTAGTTTACGCATCATGTTGGTCATGCGCTCGCCAGCAAAAATACGCATTAACGCATCGTCCATCGATAAGTAAAAACGGCTTGAACCGGCATCACCTTGACGACCAGAACGACCACGTAATTGGTTATCTATACGACGAGATTCATGGCGTTCAGTACCAATAATATGTAAACCACCTGCATCAATTACTGCGTCATGGCGTATTTTCCATGCAGCTTTAATTTCAGCAATTTGTTCATCAGTTGGGTTTTCAAGCTTTTCAACTTCGCTGTGCCAGTTACCACCAAGTACAATATCGGTACCACGGCCAGCCATGTTAGTGGCAATCGTTACTGTGCCTGGTAGGCCAGCGTCTGATACGATATCAGCCTCTTGCGCATGAAATTTAGCATTAAGTACGTTGTGCTTAATTTTTTCTTTGCGTAAAAATTGCGATAAATACTCAGAGCTTTCAATTGAAATAGTACCTACAAGTACAGGTTGTCCGCGTTCTTGGCAGTCTTTAATATCAACTAAAATAGCTTCGTATTTTTCTTCTTGCGTTAGGTACACTAAGTCGGCGCGATCATCACGAACCATCGGCTTATTAGTTGGCATAACAACAGTGTCTAGGCCGTAAATAGACTGGAACTCAAATGCTTCCGTATCGGCTGTACCTGTCATGCCCGCAAGTGTTTCGTATAAGCGGAAATAGTTTTGAAAGGTAATAGATGCAAGCGTTTGGTTTTCGTTTTGAATATTTACGCCTTCTTTAGCTTCAACAGCTTGGTGTAAACCTTCTGACCAACGACGACCTTCCATTGAACGACCAGTGTGCTCATCAATAATGATAACTTCGTTTTCTTTTACAACGTAATCAACATCTCGTTGATAAAGCTTATGAGCACGAAGCGCTGCATAAACATGGCTTAGTAGCGTAATGCTGGCTGCAGAATAAAGCGAATCGCCTTCTGCAATTAAGCCGCGCTCAGTAAGTAGCTCTTCAACTTTAATTTGGCCACGTTCAGTTAAATGAACTTGCTTAGACTTTTCATCAATAGTGAAATCGCCATCGCCTTCAATACCTTCTTCGTCTTCTTTTTCTTGTAGTTCAAGTAAAGGCACCATGGTATTAATTTCAGTGTATAGCTCTGAGCTGTCCTCAGCAGGGCCTGAAATAATAAGGGGCGTACGGGCTTCATCAATTAAGATAGAATCCACTTCATCGACAACAGCATAAAATAATGGACGTTGTACACGCTCATCTATGCTAAATGCCATGTTGTCACGCAGGTAGTCAAAACCAAACTCATTATTAGTACCGTACGTAATATCGGCAACATAAGCTTGTTTTTTCTGCTGTGGCATCATACCCGGTACGTTACAGCCTACTGTTAAACCTAAAAACTCAAATAACGGACGGTTAGTTTCCGCATCGCGTTTAGCTAGGTAGTCGTTCACGGTAATTACGTGTACGCCCTTACCAGTTAAACCATTTAAGTAAGCAGGTAATGTAGCTGTGAGTGTTTTACCTTCACCGGTACGCATTTCTGCAATACGGCCTTGGTGCAGTACCATGCCACCGAGTAGCTGTACGTCAAAGTGACGCATGCCATTTACACGTTTAGATGCTTCACGTACCACAGCAAATGCTTCAGGCAGTAAGTCGTCAAGGCTTTGTCCGTTATCGTAACGTTCTCTAAACTCTGCTGTTTTCGCTTTTAAGTCGTCATCAGAAAGCGCTTCTAATTGCGTTTCAAGTGCATTGATCAGTGCGACCGTCTTTCTTAGGTTTTTAATAGTGCGGTCATTGCGACTACCAAAAATCTTGGTAAATAAATTAGATATCATGATAAAACCGTTACAATGTATTTTTTTGCCAGCCGTACATCGGCTAACCCATTTTTAACAATTGATAATTAATGTATTCTTTAAAGTAACACCGAGGACACATTAATTAGCAATTTTGTATTAAACCGTTCAAAAAGCACTGTTTATTACGTGTGCTACTATACCAGACTCTGCTAAACAACAAACCATCTCACTAAAAAGATATGGATTAAAAACAGAAAAACTTAATCTAGTACATAAAATTGCTATATATTTTTATACGAGGTGAAAACTGTTAGCAAAGCTAGTGATATTAAGTAAGTTTCCACTTTGAAATATCAACAGTCACTCAAAGATATGGTGCTGAATAAATTAAAAACAAGGGGGGTAATAAGCGCTTAAAGTTTATCCTCAAGCGCTTAAATATAAGTAGCCGGCGTTTATAGTTTAAACTGGTTTACCGTTTTATTTAATGCCCCTGCAAGGTCACTTAAATCATGTGCTTCATTGGCAAGTGTGTGTGCATGCTCTGCGGTACTATTAACTAAACTATTAATAGCACTAAGGCTGGTATTAATATCTTCTGCTACTACCGTTTGTTGCTCGGTAGAGGTGGCAATTTGATGACTTTGATCTTGTACTTTAGTTACCGACAGGGCAATGCTTTGTAGTGAGCTAAGTACTTCTTTTGTTTGCAACACAGAGTCCTCGGTTTGTTTTTGCCCTTGTAGCATCATACTAGAGGCTTGCTGAGCAATTTGCTGTAAACGGGTAATCATATTGCGAATATCGTCGGTTGACTCTTGTGTACGACTCGCCAACGAGCGAACTTCATCGGCAACAACGGCAAAGCCGCGGCCATGTTCTCCGGCGCGGGCCGCTTCTATGGCTGCATTAAGCGCGAGTAAGTTGGTTTGATCGGCAATTGAGTTAATTACATCAACCAATGCGCCTATGTTATTACTTTCTTGCTCAAGCCCGGCAACCACCTTAGAGGCTTCGCCAATATGTTCAGCCAGCGCACTCATTACACTTTGTGCTTGGCTTGAGCGGCTTGCACCATCGGCAGTAATTGCTTGTACTTCTTCTGCTGCGGTATTTGTTTGCTGTGCGTTACGTGATATTTCTTGCACGGTAGTGGCCATTTCTGTCACTGCGGCACTAACACTATCTACTTGTTGTTTTTCTTGCTGAATTTCTGAATTCGTTTGTTGCGATACCGTTTTAAGCTGATCGGCAGCGGCACTTAATTGCTCAGCTTGTGCTGCGGTGTCTAGCATCATCGCTCGCAACTTATCAATAAAGGTATTCATATGATTAGCCAGTTGGCCTACTTCGTCTTGGCTATCAATATTAATTTTTTGGGTTAAATCACCCTCGCCAGAAGCAATGTCGCGCATAATATGCGTGAGTGTAGTGATTGGTTTTGAAATCATATGGGTGGCCCATAAAATCATTGCTAAAATAATCACTAAAATAATGATAACGGCGGTTGTAGTGGTTGTAACCGCAGCATTTACCGGGGCTTCAATCATACTGGTTGGAATTAATAAACCCACATACCAATCTAAATGAGGCTGCTCTAATTGTAGGCGGTTATAAACCACATAAAATTGCTCGCCTTTAAGCATAACAGCTTGGCTACCCGCGAGGTTATTTTGCATTGCACTGTTAAGTGTTTTAAACCCTGAGGTATTATTAAATTGTTGTTCAAGCGCATCGAGTCCGTCTTTACCGTTAGGGCCTTCGTCGGTGACAGAGAGTTTATGCCCAGATGCTTTTGAAAAGTGCACAACTTTTTGTTGATCATCTAATAAAAAGCCATAGCCTTGGCCGTTAAAGCGAATGTTTTCGACCATGTCGTTAATTTTATTAAGTTGTAAGTCAACGCCGCCCACACCAATTAATTTGCCTTGTGGGTTATAAACAGGTTGTTGTACAACTGCTGAGGCATCGCCGGTGGTTAAGTCTACCGAAATAGGGCCTACGTAAAGCTTATTAATTTGCATTGCTTCTTGCCACCAACCTCGTTTGTACGCGTAGTAAGGTTCGCCATTATAATATGCAGTACGTTCGTTTTCTTTAAAGTACTCGCCGGTAGTGGCTGAGGCAAAAAAAGCAGATAAAATATTTTCATCATTTGCACTTATGCGTACAAAGTCTTGATTTATAGCCAAGTAGCCGTTGGCATTTTCTAGGGCTTGATCGCGCTTATCCCACGCGGTAAAAAAATTCACCAAATGCGGATTATTAATAAAGGTGGCAACTACTTTACCGTATGTAGCAAAGTAACTTTGCATTGATAATTGCTCGCTTTGTAAGTAGCTTTGAGCCTCACGCTCTATATTAACTCTGGATAGTTTGGCAATATGGTTAACAAAAAAAGTAGAGGCAATGAGCAGTAAAATAGTAATTGTTCCGCCAATCAATAATAATATTTTTTTTCTTAATGATAAGTTATTTAGCATAAGTGCACATGTTGTTATTGTTTTTGTAACAGATATCTAAGCATATTTAATTTTAGAACTCTATGAAATGAGTTAAGAATTATACATTTAAATAAACGGGGTCATATAAATTGAATCATCAGAGTAACAACTTAGTGGTACTAGGCGCGGGCTGGCTAGGCAGTGCTTTATGCGTTAATGCGCAGCAAGCAGGTTGGCAAGTGCAGGGTACACACCGCTCAGCAGTGCATGAGCATGATTTTGAACGTCAGTTTTTGCTAGAAAATGGCCAGTTAACGCATCAAATTGATTTACAAAATGCCTACTGGGTGTGCGCTATTCCTCCACGTAGTCGCCATAGTGAAAACAATTATGCGCAAACATTAACGGCAGCACTTACACTGGCAAAAAAACTGAATGCTAAGGGCTTTTTACTTTGCTCATCAACGGGAGTGTACGATCAAGAACCAGGTGTATATAGCGAAAGCAGCGATATTTCGTGTACAAACGAGCGACAAATAAAGCTATATGAAGCTGAAGAGCAAGTACTAGAGCAAAACGGTAAAGTGCTGCGCTTAGCCGGTTTAGTTGGACCCAATAGAGAGCCGGGGCGTTTTATTGCAGGTAAAGAGCTAAATACCTCTGCCGAGCAAGTCGTTAATATGGTGCATCAGCAAGATGTGATTAACGCTATTTTTGCGGTGCTTGAGCATTGGCATCAAGGGCAGAGTATTTATAATGTGGTTAACCCGTCGCATCCTTGTAAGCGCGATTACTATGCGCAAAAGTGCCAACAACATGGCGGCGAAATGCCACGCTTTACGGGAACCGATACGGCTGAGCGCAAAGTGCTTGGCTCAGCCATTGAGGCGTTAGGGTTTAGTTACCAATACGCAATTTAATAAGATACTAAGCAGTCACCCTCAATAAAGTTGCATAACTTGCCTGCGTTTAATAACGCATTTGCAGCTTCAATATCGGGGGCAAAGTAACGGTCTTTATCGTAGTAGCTTACATGCTCGCGCAGTAAGCTTTTAGCACGCTCTACTTTAGCAGCAGCTGTAAGCGGCTTTCTAAACTCTAACCCCTGCGCGGCCGCTAACCATTCAACAGCAAGTACGCCCTGGGTGTTATCGGCCATTTCCTTCAAGCGCCTTGCCGCAAAAGTGGCCATAGACACATGATCTTCTTGATTCGCCGAGGTTGGCAAACTATCTACAGAAGCTGGGTGGGCAAGTGATTTGTTTTCAGATGCCAGCGCTGCGGCAGTTACTTGGGCGATCATAAAGCCTGAGTTTACGCCGCCATTTTCAACTAAAAAAGGCGGCAATTTAGATAGGCTAGAGTCAATTAGTAAAGCAATTCGGCGCTCGGCAAGTGCGCCAATTTCAGCAATGGCAATTGCTAAGTTATCGGCGGCCATTGCCACCGGCTCTGCATGAAAATTACCGCCAGAAATAATATCACCCACATCAGCAAATACCAGCGGGTTGTCGGTTACGCCGTTAGACTCACATAATAAAACTTCTGCCGCCTGGCGAATTTGGGTTAAGCAAGCACCAAGCACTTGTGGCTGACAGCGTAAAGAGTAGGGGTCTTGTACTTTTTCACAATTTACGTGTGATTCACTAATTTGTGATTGTGGACCTAGCAAGGTTCTAAATATAGCTGCAGTATCTATTTGCCCTTGTTGGCCTCGAATTTCATGAATACGCGCATCAAATGGTGCTCGGCTGCCCATGGCCGCTTCAATACTCATAGCGCCAATTACGCAGCTTTGTGCGTATAAATCTTCTGCTCTAAATAGCCCTTGTAATGCAAAAGCAGTCGAGGCTTGGGTGCCGTTTAAAAGGGCTAAGCCTTCTTTAGCGGCTAAGGTAAGTAGTTTTAGCCCCGCAATTTTAAGCCCTTGCTCGGCACTGATTATTTGCCCTTGGTGGCGCATGTGGCCTTCGGCTAGTAACGGCAAGCACATATGAGCAAGCGGTGCTAAATCGCCCGATGCACCCACCGAGCCTTTTTTAGGCACGCAAGGGTATACTTGGCTATTAAGCAACTGGATAAAAAATTCAATGACCTGCAAACGAATACCAGAATAGCCACGCGACAGTGAATTAATTTTTAAGATGATCATTAAGCGTACGGTACTGTCATCCATATATTCGCCAATACCTGCCGCATGCGAAAGTACAATAGAGCGTTGTAATAGCTCTAGTTCGTTATCGGCAATTTTGGTGTTAGCTAATAAGCCAAAACCGGTATTAATACCATATACAGTGCGGTGCTCGTTAATTACGTTTTGCACTGTTTGTGCGCTGGCAGCTATTTGCGACTCGGCATGCTTTATAAGGCTCAATTTTACCGGTGAATTATTAATTTTTCTTAGTGTGTTTAAATCAAGCGAGCCGGGGGTGAGAGTTAGTTCAAGCATGATCATTCCTCGTTTAACATTGGTAAGTCTAGGTTTTGCTCTTTTGCACAATTTTTTGCTATATCGTAGCCTGCATCCGCGTGGCGCATAACTCCAGTTGCAGGGTCGTTCCACAGTACGCGGGCAATACGCTGTTTTGCTTCGTCGCTGCCATCAGCCACAATAACTACGCCTGCATGTTGGCTAAAGCCCATACCTACGCCACCGCCATGGTGTAGCGATACCCAAGTTGCACCACTGGCTGTGTTAAGAAGTGCATTGAGTAATGGCCAATCAGATACCGCATCAGAGCCATCTAGCATAGCTTCGGTTTCGCGGTTAGGGCTAGCAACCGAGCCAGAGTCGAGGTGGTCGCGACCAATAACAACCGGGGCTTTAAGCTCGCCATTTTTAACCATGTTGTTAAAAGCGAGCGCAAGACGGGCTCTGTCTTTTAATCCTACCCAGCAAATACGCGCCGGTAAGCCTTGAAACTGAATACGTTCACGCGCCATATCAAGCCAGTTATGTAAGTGTGCGTCATCGGGGATTAACTCTTTAACTTTGGCATCGGTTTTATAAATATCTTCGGGGTCGCCCGACAGTGCCACCCATCTAAATGGGCCAATGCCTTCGCAAAATAAAGGACGAATATACGCAGGTACAAACCCTGGGAAATCAAACGCGTTGGTAACGCCTTCATCAAATGCCATTTGCCGAATATTGTTGCCATAATCAGTGGTAGCAGCGCCCGCTTGTTGCAGCGCGAGCATAGCTCTTACTTGCACCGCCATTGATTGCTTAGCTGCTGTTACAACCGCTTTTGGGTCTTGTTCGCGCATTTTAGCTGCATGTTCCATGCTCCAGCCTTGCGGTAAATAGCCATTTAGCGGATCGTGCGCTGAGGTTTGATCGGTGACCACATCGGGAGTAACGCCACTTTTAACTAAAGTGCTAAACACATCGGCAGCATTACCAAGTAACCCGACCGAAAGAGCGTCACCTTTTACGCACGCATTAGTTATAAGTTGTAGTGCGTGTTCAAGGTTGTTGGCTTTAATATCTACGTAACCGGTTTTTATTCTAAAATCGATACGGGTTTCATCGCATTCCACCACTAATGCACAAAAGCCTGCCATAGTTGCAGCAAGAGGTTGTGCGCCGCCCATGCCACCAAGCCCGCCAGTTAATACCCATTTACCTTTAGCACTGCCAGCAAAATGTTGTTTAGCCATGGCCACAAAAGTTTCGTAAGTGCCTTGCACTATGCCTTGTGAGCCAATGTAAATCCAAGATCCCGCGGTCATTTGCCCGTACATCATCAAGCCCTTTTTATCGAGCTCGTTAAAGTGCTCCCAATTAGCCCAGTGCGGTACTAAGTTAGAATTAGCTATGAGTACTCGCGGCGCATTACTGTGGGTTTTAAATACCCCTACAGGTTTACCCGATTGTACGAGTAGCGTTTCGTCATCTTCGAGTCTATCGAGAGTTGCTATAATTTTGTCGTAACTTGGCCAGTCACGTGCAGCGCGACCAATGCCGCCATAAACAACTAATGCATGGGGATGCTCTGCAACGTCAGGGTCTAAGTTATTCATTAACATGCGTTTAGCGGCTTCGGTTTGCCAACTTTTAGCGCTAATTTTATCGCCGTGGGGGGCGCGTATTGTGCGGTTGTTGTCGAGTCGATTGTTCATATTTACTCCTGTTGTAGTTTTTAATTATTATTTTTAAAAGTTAAGTGACCACCTAAACGATACTTACTCCCTGGTGAAACAAGTCGGGCATAACTCACAATGCCGTTACTTGACCAAGTACGGCGAATGAGTTGCAGGCAAGGTTCTTGACTCGATAAGTTAAGCCACT
This sequence comes from Pseudoalteromonas sp. SG44-5, assembly GCF_014164175.1. Lineage (NCBI taxonomy): Bacteria > Pseudomonadati > Pseudomonadota > Gammaproteobacteria > Alteromonadales > Pseudoalteromonadaceae > Pseudoalteromonas > Pseudoalteromonas sp. SG44-5. The sequence continues at coordinate 53,895 of NZ_JACJES010000005.1, forward strand.
GGCACATTTGTTTATTGGGCATAATGGCTTCCACCGTATGCGTTGCTTGGGTAAGCGGGGCTACATTCGATAAGTACTCATGTGGAGTAAGTAGCGTAAAATTTTGTTGTAAGTACTGCGTGGCAAAAGTGGGATTTACAAAGCGCTCCTCTATTTGCAGTGGTTTAGTATTTTCGTTATGCAGCAATACACTGCGATACACAGTGCTGTTAACTTTAATACCCAGTGCAATGGCAATACTAGTGATTGCGGGTAGCGACTCAAGGGCCAATACCGTACAGCTATAATTACCATTGCGTTCTTTTACTTCATCGGCAATATTTTTAATTTCAAGCAATGACGACTGCGATTTAAAGCTAGCAACAAAGGTGCCTAACCCTTGGCTGCGAGTTAAAATTCCCGCCTCGGTTAGCTCGCTTAATGCGCGTCGAGCGGTCATACGGCTTACAGAAAATTGATTGCTTAGCTCGTTTTCAGAAGGCACACGCTGGTTTTCTTGCCATGTAGCACTGCTAATTTTATCAACTATAAACTGTTTTATTTGTGCAAATTTAGGCGTTGTCATGGTGTATTTAATTGTATTAAAAATAAACTATAAGATTAAGATGGCATAATTACCTTGTATATACAAGATGGGTTGTTAGACTATATTTTAGTCATTATAAAAAACACAAGGGCGCGCAATATGCAAAGTGCAACACCAGGTTATGAATTAGAAGATATTGATTTACTGCTTACCGATGCCAACATTGCCACTATGGATACTGCTGTAGAGGCGCCTTATGGCGCGATAGAAAATGCAGCCTTAGCAATCAAAAATGGAAAAATTATGTGGCTAGGTGAGCAAAAAAACTTACCTAGTTTTGATGTGTTTGCAACGCCGACCTTGAGTATAAAAGGGCAATGGTTAACCCCAGGGTTAATAGATTGCCACACGCATTTAGTATTTGCAGGCTCTAGAGCAGAGGAGTTTGAGCAGCGCTTACAAGGGGTGAGTTATGAGCAAATTGCTGCCCAAGGTGGCGGTATAACTAGTACAGTTAAAGCCACCCGCGCTGCCGATCAAGAGCAGTTATTTGTAGCCGCCAAAGATAGGTTAAATACGTTACTGGCAGAGGGCGTGACAACTGTTGAAATAAAGTCGGGTTATGGACTCGATACTGCCAACGAAGTAAAAATATTAGAAGTGGCGCGCTTACTTGATGAGCATCACCCTATTAATATTAAAACCACCTTTTTAGGGGCGCATGCGCTACCACCAGAGTACAAAGGGCGTAGCGATGACTATATTGATTTAGTATGTAACGATATGCTTGATCAGGTAGTGGCTAATAACCTTGCTGATGCGGTTGATGTTTTTTGTGAGAATGTAGGCTTTAGCTATACCCAAACTAAGAGGGTGTTCGAGGCGGCAAAAAAACATAACTTGCCAGTAAAATGCCATGCCGAGCAGCTCTCTAATCAACACGGTGCTGAGCTGGTGGCGCAATTTAACGGGCTATCGGCTGATCATATTGAATACCTAGATGAAGATGGCGTAAAAGCGATGGCACAGGCCGGCACAGTAGCAGTATTGTTGCCTGGCGCATTTTACTTTTTAAGAGAAACACAACTTCCGCCAATAGCTTTGCTTAATCAATATAAAGTGCCTATAGCGATTGCTAGCGACTTTAATCCGGGCACCTCACCGCTGTGTTCGCTACAATTAATGATGAATATGGCATGCACATTATTTAGATTAACACCCGAGCAGTCACTTGCTGGAGTAACTCGTAATGCTGCTAAAGCTTTAGGATTAACAGACCGCGGAGTTTTAAAAGTAGGTGCGAGGGCCGACATTGCACATTGGCAAATAAGCCATCCAGCACAATTAAGTTACCAGTTTGGGGTAAATAAACTGTTAAACTTATGGATTATGGGTAAACTTATTTAGTCACACCTTTACCCCAGACCGATAAGTAGGCCTTAATATTTATGCTTTTATTTAATTTTTTAGCCAGTACCAGTAGTGCTAATTTGAGCTTGCTTAGCGACAGTGGCTTGCCGGTTTTTTTTAGTGGCGCCTTACTTATGGCGATGATCGCTACCTTGCTGAGCGTAAAAAATACAGCATCTAGATTAAGCTACTTATGCACAGGGTTAATAGGGTTGGCTATTTTAAGCAGTGGTGCTGCATGGCTTAGCGCTTTACTCGCATTAGGTTTTGGCTTTAATTTGTGGCATGCAATTGTACATAAAAACAAGCTGTTAATTATATTAAGTGCACTTGCTGCGGTGTTGTTTATAGCATTACTTATAGCCATTGCAGCGTTTGGCATTGCACTGTTTTGGATTGTTAGTGCGGTGTTGTTATTATCATTAACTGGGTTTATTACTAATAATGAGACACTTAATCAAGCGCCCTTGAAGCAGCAGCAAGCAGCACCTGAACATTACATCGAAAGCTCTCCGCTGGCCTCTTTTGCCGATAAACAAAAATTACGTCAAGGTTATAATACGTGGCGTAATAAAGCACCGTCACTAGGGGCGTTGGTAATTCTTCGTTTAGAAGGTTTTGAGCAAGTTAATCAGCATATTGGGCGTGATTTTGGTGATTTACTGCTTGCTCAGTCGGCGAATAGAATAAAAGAATTACTCAATAATGATGGCATTGTATCGTTAGAGGACGATGAAAAGCTAGCCCATTTAGGAGGGCTTAATTTTGCCTTTATTTGTAACTTAGCCAGCCATAAACACTTGCATGAAAAAATAATTACCGAAATATTTGGCGCTACACTTAAACCTTTTAATGTGGCTAACTGCACTATAGAAGTGACCGCAAGAGCAAGCTATGTGCATTGTAATGAGCAAGATGAAGACTTTGATAATTTAATTAAATCGGCTTATTTAGCACTTGATAGCCAGCCAAAACAACAGGTGGTTGCTTATCATCAACAAATGATGATCGAGCAGTTAGAGCAGCAAGCACGATTAAAAGAGCTTGCAGAAATTGATTTCACCAATGAGTTCGAGCTGTATTTTCAGCCGGTTATTGTAAATGATAATGGCCAAATTGAGTTTTTAGAACTATTACTGCGTTGGCAGCATCCTAAGCAAGGCATACTTTCAGCGAGTCGTTTTATTGATGATATTAGAATTGCAGGGCTTGCTTACCCACTGGCTATATTTGTTATAGAGCGCGCTGCTGAACTTGCAATGGCATTGCGTATGGAGGGCTTTGCAGTGCCATTGAGCATTAATGTATTTGGCCCTGAAATGCTCAATGAAGAGTTTGTAGAATTTGTAACGAGTGCTATGAAAGAGCATAACTTAAGGCCTGGCGATTTAATTGTTGAGTGCCCGCTACATATTTTTACTAACCTAGATGACAAAGGGCGAGCCATGATTGCGCGGCTTAATAATATAGGCTTAAAAGTGTGTGTTGATGGTTTGGGCGATAACCCCGTTTCGCTCTCTAAGTTACCTAGTTTAGCGGTAGAATACATTAAAGTCGCGCCAGCATTAACTGCTGATTTTAGTAATCAAAACAATATTCGCAGCCTAGTTGTTGGTATGGTGCAAATGCATAATCAACAAAGTACTAAGGTTATTTTTGAAGGGGTTGAAACCCTAGATCAGCTTAAATTTGTAAAAAGCCTAAAAGGCTATGCAGCACAAGGCTATTATTTTGGCCACCCATTAAGCAGTGTTGGTTTAATGAGCTGGTTAAAGCAGTGGCAATTAGCGCAGCAGCAAAGTAATTAAGCACACTCTTTGGCTTGCAGGTAACTATTCACTAGTGCGCTAATAACTTGTCCGCAATGCACTTTACCGGCTTTAATCCCGCTGGGATGTTGAATAGGAGCTGCTTCGCATAAGTGTAAGTAGTGAGAGTGGCGGTTGCTTGCAGCTAAATGTACAAAGTGCTCAGCGTCACTTACGCTAAAACCACTACAGGTATAAGCACTTACAGGCATAAATGCAATGCTATCTAAATCAACCTCAACACCTAGAGGCGCTGCATCAAAACTCTCCAGCGCATTGCTCACTGCTTGAGTTAGATTAATTTCACGTTTAACGGCGATTGACTGATAGCTATTAAAAGTAAAATTAGCAGCGGCTAACGCATCTATAATAGCTTGATTGTTTTTTAGCTCGTGCAAGCCAATAACATGGTAACTTTTTAAACACTGCGCGCTGTACGCATAGCTAAAGCCATTACCACTGTGGCGGCCTTCGCATTCTCGAAAGTCGGCGTGGGGATCAAAATTTATAGCGTTAATAGCGGTGTTTTTATACTTAGCTAACGCTTTTATAATACCTAAGCAATTATTATGGCCACCACCAATAACAATGGGTTCAAGTCCCGCTTTAAATATTAAACTTAATATAGCTTCTACGCGTTGATCAAGTTGCTCACATAACTCACGCAACTGTGTTAAATGGGCAGGGTTTTGGTTGTCGAGTAGAGCGCTTTGCGCCATTAAGTCAGCGGTGTGCACTTCGCCAAGTAACAGTACTTTTTGCGTGGCAATAAATTGATTATAAGGCTGGTTTAAAAAACGTTGTAAAAAAGCCGGCCATGCTTGCTCTGCACCCCCGGCTCCTAAGTTTGCTTTTGGGCCAATATCTTCACAAATACCCAGTAACACGTAGCGCATGCCAAATTGTGCGGCATCGCTAAGCGCTTGTTGTATATTTACGTCGGTATCGAGTAATGACATTGACTGCCATACTTTGGTTTCGTTAGCGCGACTAGTGCAAAACGACTTAACCGCGCTTTCATCGTAAACGTTTAAATAGTGCGCCACGTTATATTTCTACGATTTCCAGTTCTAGCTCTTCTGCAGATAATACAATGCCGGTGCTGTCGGCATAAATAAAGTCATCATCAAAAAACGATACGCCAGCAAAGTTAACCCCAATGCCGTCTTCGCCTGCGCCTTGGCTATCTGCTGCAACCGGAATAGAGGCAATAGCTTGAATGCCTAAATCAAGCTCTTCAATTTCGTCTACGTGGCGTACAGCCCCGTAAACAATAATACCTTGCCAGTTGTTTTCAAGTGCAAGTTCGGCCAGTTCAATATCGATAAGCGCACGACGAGTAGAGCCACCACCGTCAATAAGTAGCACTAGGTCTGTACCATCTTGAGAAAGTAATTCACGGATAAGTTCATTATTTTCAAAACATTTAACCGTTTTAATGCGGCCACCAAAGCTGTGTCGGCCACCAAAGTTGATGAACATAGGTTCAAGCACGTCAACCACATCGGCAAAGTGGTCACATAAGTCAGAAGTGCTGTAATCCATTATTTTATCCTCAAAAGATACATTAGTTTATGCTTCAGTATACCCTCCTTATATGCAATAACAACGACTTAATCGCAGTAAATTTAGGCAAAATAGGCGGCTAATAAATAATTTGTAATCATTGGCCTATACAATGTATAGGCCTTAAGTTATTGCTGGCATATAATCCGCAACTAAATAATTGCGCGGTTAATTAAGCTAAATAACGTCACTTTAAAAAGTGCTCAGCAGTGCAGGTGTTTTAGTGTTTTTCGGTATTTCTTTCTTTGTTAAAAGCTTAAGTTATTTAAGTGTAAGTAACAGAGTTGCTCATTAAATTTTTAAAGGTGTAACAATGATTGTTTTGCAAAACTTGACCATTAAGCGGCGTTTACAGCTAAATGCTTTAACTGTTGCTTTGGCCATGCTGGCTTTTTTATATGTAATTATCACAGGTTCACAAACCACGTTAAAGTTAACTAACATCACGCAACAGGCCGAGCAGTTAAACATTCATCAGTTGCAGTTAAGTGCACATGAAAAAACCTTTTTGTTTTATAAACAGCCACAAGCACTCTCATTATTTGAACAAGAATACGCACAGTTAAATAAACAAATAATTCAATTACAATCGCAAATGCAAGATTCAGAGATTGATACACAGCAGATAACTCTCTATATGCGTTTAATAAAAAGCTTTTATAGTGATTTTAATGAGGTTGTGCGACTGCAAAAAAGGATTGGCTTACATCAAGACGATGGGCTTTATGGGCAGCTGCGAAGTGCTGTACATGAAGTAGAAGGTTTGCTCAATCAACAAGATGAATACCAGCTATTGACCCTAATGCTACAGCTAAGACGTGCCGAAAAAGACTTTATGTTACGTTTGGATGAAAAATATTTAGCAAGTTTTCAAGATCATGTTGATACGTTACAGCAAAAAATAACGAGCTCATCACTAAGTCAAAACATTAAAAGTAATTTAAAAAACCTACTGTCTAATTATCAAAGTGCTTTTCAAACATTGGTAAAAGCGCAGCTTGAATTAGGTGTTGATCTAGACTCTGGCGCACTTGGGCGCATGCAACAAAGTGTAGAGCAAAGTGATCAGTTGGTAATGCAGTTAGTAGCAGATACTAAATTGCAAGTTGAAGCCAGTATAGCTAAAGCACAGTCGGTCGCTATTATGGTGTTTATTATATCGGGTATTATAGTTTTAACCCTGGTTTACTTAACCAGTCGCTCTATCATTGTACCTGTAGAGCGTATTTACCAATCTATAAACAAGATTCGACGCAATAATGATTTAACAGTAACCATTGAGCAAATTGGCAATGACGAAATTACGATTATGTCGAAAGATTTTAATAGTTTAATTGGTGACTTTAATAACCTTATAAATGAGGTGAATGGGGCTTTAAATGCGTTAAATATCGCGACTGAAAATTTATCAGAAAGTACCGCCGCAACCAGCTCGGGTATGCAAGAACAATTACATGAAGCCGATATGGTAGCCACTGCAGCGACCGAAATGCAGGCGACCATTCAAGATATTTCACATAATACCGAAGCTGCTGCTAAAAAAGCAGAATCAACTAATTTAAGTGCGCAACAAGGTCGTAGTGAGGTTGAGTCAACCGTCGCGCATATTAGAGGGTTGTCTGACTCTTTAGAGCATGCGTCAAGTGTCGTTTCTTTATTAGAAAAAGACGGTGAAACAATAGGCTCTGTGCTTGATGTTATTCGTGCGATTGCCGATCAAACTAACTTGTTAGCGTTAAACGCTGCTATTGAAGCCGCTAGAGCGGGTGAGCAAGGCAGAGGGTTTGCTGTAGTTGCAGATGAAGTGCGCTCATTGGCTCAACGAACACAAGAATCTACAAGTGAAATAGAAGGTATAATAAATACTCTACAACAGCGCACTCAAGAAGTGGTGAGTATTATGCATCAGTGCCGCTCACAAGGTGATGAAAGTGCATCGCAAGCAAATAGAGCTGGTGAGTTACTCGGAGCAATAACCGAAGATGTGCAAACGATTATGGAAATGAGCACACAAATTGCTGTGGCAATTGATCAACAAAGCCAAGTAGCATCTGAAGTAAATAAAAATGTGGTGAGTATTCGTGATATTGCCAGAAACACCTCAGGGCACGCTGCTAACAATGCGCAAACAAGCGAAGAAGTATCAGCGCAAGCACGAGTGCTTTTTGCTGCAATTGACAAATTTAAGGTTTAAAACTTAGCAATAAAGTACCCGTATAGTTTAAGGAATAAACTTTATGGGTACGCTGTCTTTAGAGTTATTGTGCTCACTAACCCGCTTTAAATACTCATCCCATAGAGTCGCTTGCTGCGCCTGTAGTTTTGCAAAATATTGCCAGCTAAATAACCCGCTATTGTGGCCATCGTCAAAATCTAAACGCAGTGCGTAATGACCAACATGAGCAATGTTTTTAATACCAACGGATTGTTTATTGAATACTAATTTCATTGGCCCTGAGCCATGTCCTTGCACTTCTGCAGAAGGAGAGTGCACACGTAAAAATTCACAACTAAATACGGCTTGGCTGTCATCATCAAAGTAAACATCTAAATTTTTGCTAACGCTGTGGTAATGTACTTTTGTTACGTGTTTCATTTTTATCTCATTAAAAAGCCCCCAGTGCGGAGGCTTTTAGTATAACTGTTTATGCAGCTAATTTTAATTAAAGAATGTAGCGGCTTAAATCTTCATCTTCAACCAGCGCACCTAAGTGTTTTTCAACATAAGCGGCGTCAACTACCAGTGATGTTCCGGCTTGCTCTGAAGCGTCATATGAAATTTCTTCCATTAGTTTTTCCATTACCGTATGTAAGCGACGAGCACCGATGTTTTCGGTTTTTTCGTTAACTTGCCAAGCGGCTTTAGCAATGCGCTCAATTGCATCATCACTAAATTCAATAGTAACTTGCTCAGTTTTAAGCAGTTCACGCTGCTGCTCGGTAAGCGATGCATGCGGCTCTGTTAAAATACGTTTAAAGTCATCAGCAGTAAGTGCTTCAAGCTCTACACGAATAGGAAGGCGACCTTGTAGCTCAGGGATCATGTCTGATGGCTTAGCCATTTGAAATGCGCCCGAAGCAATAAATAGCATATGGTCAGTTTTTACCATGCCGTGCTTAGTGCTAACCGTACAACCTTCAATTAATGGTAGTAAGTCTCGCTGTACGCCTTCACGACTAACGTCTGGACCTGATGAGTCACCGCGTTTACAAATTTTGTCTATTTCATCAATAAATACAATACCATTTTGTTCAACTGCAAAAATAGCCTGCTCTTTTAGTTCTTCAGGATTAACTAGCTTAGCGGCTTCTTCTTCACTTAATAATTTAAAGGCTTCTTTAATTTTTAACTTACGCTTAGTGCGCTTATCGCCACCCATGTTTTGAAACATGCTTTGCAACTGGTTGGTCATATCTTCCATACCAGGGGGGGCCATAATTTCTACGTTTGGTTGTGCTTGAGCTAAATCAATTTCGATTTCTTTGTCATCTAATTGGCCTTCACGTAGCTTTTTACGAAACGTTTGACGAGTTGAAGAGCTGTCATCGCGTTGGCTTTCGCCATATTGATCTTTAGCTGGTGGTAAAAGCGCATCTAAAATACGCTCTTCGGCTGCTTCTTCAGCGCGATGCTTAAACTTTTTAGTTTGTTGCTCACGCGTCATTTTAATCGCAACATCGACTAAATCGCGGATGATGGTTTCAACTTCCTTACCAACATAGCCAATTTCGGTGAATTTAGTTGCTTCTACTTTAATAAATGGCGCGTTAGCAAGCTTAGCTAAACGGCGCGCAATTTCGGTTTTACCAACACCCGTTGGGCCAATCATTAAAATATTTTTAGGTGTTACTTCATTACGTAAATCATCACTTAGCTGCATCCGGCGCCAGCGGTTACGCAGTGCAATAGCAACGGCTTTTTTAGCTTTTGCTTGACCAATAATGTGCTGATCTAGCTCGTGAACAATTTCTCTTGGGGTCATAGCAGACATAGCGGTTCCTGTTACAATTCTTCGATAGTTTGAAAGTCGTTAGTGAATACGCAGATATTGCCTGCAATGGTTAGGCTTTTTTCTACTATTTCGCGAGCACTTAAATCGGTGTTTTCCAGTAAGGCAGTTGCTGCCGATTGGGCAAAGTTACCGCCACTGCCAATGGCAATTAAGTCATTTTCTGGCTGTACTACATCACCATTACCGGTAATGATTAAAGAGGCTGTTTCGTCGGCTACAGCAAGCAGTGCTTCGAGCTTGCGCAAAGCGCGATCGCTACGCCAGTCTTTGGCCATTTCAACCGCGGCTTTAGTGAGGTTACCTTGGTGCATTTCTAGTTTGCTTTCAAAGCGTTCGAAAAGGGTGAAGGCATCAGCAGTACCGCCGGCAAAGCCAGCAATTACTTTGCCATTATAGAGGCGTCGAACTTTACGGGCATTGCCCTTCATTACTGTGTTACCAAGCGAAACTTGGCCGTCGCCGCCAATTACAACATTGTTGCCGCGGCGTACACTTACGATAGTAGTCATATTATTCCTCATCATCGAGCTGCAGGGGCAACTCGTAAAAAACGATTATGAAGAGGTTATATGGGTGAATGGTTTATTTTCAAGTCCAGCCCCAAATTCCGCAGCCGACTATTTTTACACGTTTAAGTTTATTTTTATCGCTCTCAGCTTGGCGCTTGGTTTTATAGGGGCCTAAGCGTACTTTATACCAAATGCCACTGCTGCCTGTGGTCTCTTTTATTTCAGAAATAAGCCCTGCAAAGGCTATTTTAGCTTTTAGCGATTCAGCCTGCGGGTAGGTTCTAAACGAACCGCATTGCATAACGTAAGGGCCTTTTTGTTCAAGTTCTTTTACTTCAACCTGAATTTCGTGGTTTCTAATTTCTTTAATAAACGCAGGCGTACGTGGTACAACAACTTCTACAGGAGTTGTAGGTACAGGGTTAGCTTGTTTTTCAACTAGCTCAGGATCGGCGTTATTTTTAATAAACCATAAGCCATAAGCAAAACCTGCCACCAATAAAGTAACAATTAAAACTAACAGTATTGGAAAGGGTTTTTTAGCGGGCGCTGATTTCGCTTTTTTGCGGTTTGCTGGTTTTTTGTTAATGTAATCGTGCTGTGCCATAGCTTTATTTTGGCCTTAACCTAAATCATGTCTATAGGGTCTACGTCTAGGCTCCAGCGTACTTTTTGTGCAAGTTTGCTAGTGCTTAGATAATCAACCATTTGCGCAAGATATTGGTGCAATACGCGGCGATCTTGCGCTTGAATGTGTAATTGAAAACGATACATACCTGCTACTTTTTCAAGAGGAGCAGGTATTGGACCGAGCAATTGTATACCAGTTACCCCGCTTACTGGAACCAAATCTGTCAAAAAATCGACGACTTGTTTTATATTGTGTCCTTGGGCGCGAACAATGGCCATATTTGTGATTGGTGGTAGGTCTGCATCTTCACGTTCACGCAGTGCAAAGCGAGCAAAATCCTGATAACCATTATTAACCAAATCTTGTAATAGTGGGTGCTCAGGAAAATGTGTTTGCAATAACACTTGGCCTGCCTCACCTGAGCGCCCAGCACGCCCGGCCACTTGCGTAACAAGTTGGGCTAAATGCTCAGTTGCTCTAAAATCACAGGAGTATAAGCCGCTGTCTACGTCTAAAATAACCACTAAACTTACATCGGCAAAGTGATGCCCTTTAGCCAACATTTGCGTGCCCACTAAAATGCGCGCGCCGCCTAGGTTTATTTCATCCAGTGCTTTTTCAAGGCTGCCTTTACGACGAGTAGAGTCGCGGTCGATACGTGTAACAGGGGTTTGTGGAAATTCACTCGATAAAAACTCTTCTATTTGCTCAGTGCCTTTACCATTAGGAAAAATTTGCGTGCTACCGCAGTCGGGGCATTGGTGTGGAACATGATATTGATCGCCACAGTGATGGCAAATCATTTGCCCAATAGCTTTATGAAAAGTGGCACTGGTGCTGCAACGCTTGCATTCGCTTAACCAGCCACATTCATGGCAAATTAACGTGGGCGAAAATCCACGACGATTTAAAAACACCATCACTTGTTTGCCACGTTTTAAATGTTGGCGCATGGTAGCAAGGCTGGCATGGGCAATGCCTGCTTGGTCGGGCTGGCCTTTCATATCGAGTAATTTAAATTGGTTATCGGTAGCGGTTTGCGCGCGCTCAGTAAGGCTCAGTAGTTGGTATTTATTATTAATTGCTTTGTGCAGGGTTTCGAGTGCCGGTGTTGCACTGCCTAATATAAGCGGAATTTTATGCTGATATGCACGATACGCAGCTAAATCACGGGCATGGTAGCGCAGCGTGTCTTGCTGTTTAAAAGACGAGTCATGTTCTTCATCAACCACTATCATGCCGAGCTTTAAAAATGGCAGAAAAATACTCGAACGTGTGCCTATTACTATGGCGCAGCTGGCTTTTTCGCAAAAACGCCAGGTTTGTAAGCGTTCATTATCGGTTAAAGCTGAATGCCAAAGCATAATGGGGGTGTCGGGAAAGCGGCGGCGAAAGCGGTTAACGGTTTGCGGGGTTAAGCCTATTTCGGGCACTAATACTAGTGCTTGTTCGCCGCGCTTTAGTACTTCTTCTAAACATTGTAAGTACACTTCTGTTTTGCCGCTACCGGTTACACCTTCTAATAAAAAGCTGCTAAAACCGCTGCTTTGATTAATTGTGGTGCAGGCAACCGCTTGCTCTTTGTTAAGTGTTGGTTTGCTACCCACTGTTGGGGCTACACTTTGCCAGTGGTTATCATGCTCAATTGACTGCGTTATGAGTGCCTTATCTATTAAGCTATCAATGGTTTTTTTACTAAAGCCCAAAGCTTTTAACTCGGTTAATGACGACTTGCCTGATTGCGATAGCTGCTTTAGTAAATTAAGTTGAGTCTTAGCTTTTAATGACGGCAGCAGCGCGCCTTTTTCCGTTAGGGCTACCATATTAATGCTGGTTTTATCAGGCGATTCGCCTTGGCGTAGTGCGCTTGGCAATGCAATATGAATGGTTTCACCCAGCGGGTAGTAATAATAACGGGCAGTAAAGCGCAGTAACTCTATGTGCTCTGCAGATAAAATTGGCGTATCGTCGATAATTTCAAAAATTGCCTTTATTTTGTTTTCAGGCACTTCGGTTGTTGTTTTAAGCGCTAAAACCACGGCTACTTTACGTTGATTACCAAAGGGTACTAACACCCGCATTCCGGGTTTTAATGGCGCAGAAGCTTCACCAAGCTGGCTATCTACTTTATAATCAAAGGTGCGCGGTAGTGGAACTTTTATAGCAACTTCAACAAAATACATAGTAACTCAACTGTTAAAAAAATAATGGGGGAGGGCGTGCTAATACTTGGCCCTAATGTACTAAAAATACAGCTAAAAACCTACTACCAAATAACCTTGTTTACTCAAAATGGTTGTTTTTTTAGCAAAAATACTAATTAATGCTTGTGTGCTTGATGGTTGTTGGATAAAATCCGCCACCAATAAATTTGTTTTAACGACGTATGGTGCCAGACTCCGGGTTTGGAGAGCGATGCGGCCTTAACTAGAGGTTTCTATGAAAGAAGGTATTCACCCTAAGTACGAAGTAATTTCTGCAACTTGTTCATGTGGAAACGAATTCGAAACTAGCTCTACTCTGTGTAAAAATATTCACCTAGACGTTTGTTCTGCGTGTCACCCGTTTTACACTGGTAAGCAAAAGATTTTAGACACTGGCGGACGTGTTGATCGTTTCAACAAGCGTTTCGGTGCACTTGGTAGCAAAAAGTAATTATTGCTATTTAGTTAAAAAAAGCATCTTAGGATGCTTTTTTTATGCCTAAAAATCCTCTAACTTCCCCCTAACCTCGCTAGTTTTAAGTTTATTGCTTTTGCATAACTATTTCCTGTTCTTATTCTCGGTATGCATAAACCTTTGCAGACAAATGACCTAATATTCTCTATATTTTTAATAGCTAAATTTTAAACTCGGTTTCTAAAAGTAGCCAACATGAAGCTATGTGTTGTTAAAGCAGAATAAATAATCGCTTTTAGCTGATTTTATTCACATTTTAAAAACGCTGTTTTGTGAATAATACTTTTAACTAAAATAAGCTTGAAAAGTGCCTTTTAGCACAATTTATATTTATGAAAAGTAGCGATGTTTTTATCGAAGTTGCTGAAAATTCGCTTAAAATTAACAGATCTAGCATATAACAGGATAGACCTGATATTGCTTGGAATTTAAAAATAATAAGGGTATCGTACTTTAAGGCATGTTAAGTGTCGCTTTACTCCCTCTCACTTTAACTTAAATTGCAGGATATAATCGCGTTATGTCGGACTTTCGTGAACAAGCACTACATTATCACTCTCACCCCGTTCCAGGTAAAATCAGCATTGAGCTAACCAAGCCTGCAGAAACGGCTCATGATCTCGCTTTAGCTTATAGCCCCGGTGTAGCTGAGCCGGTGCGTGAAATTGCTGCTGACCCTGTAAATGCCTATAAGTACACAGGTAAAGGTAATTTGGTTGCAGTGATCACCAATGGTACTGCTATTTTAGGTTTAGGAAATTTAGGGCCTTTAGCGTCAAAACCGGTAATGGAAGGCAAGGCGTTGTTGTTTAAACGTTTTGCAGGCATTGACTCAATTGATATTGAAGTAAAACACCGCACCACCGAAGACTTTATAAATACTGTGGCTAATATTGCTGATACTTTTGGCGGTATTAACCTTGAAGATATTAAAGCACCAGAGTGTTTTGAAATTGAAAAGGCGCTTATTGAACGCTGTAGTATTCCTGTTTTTCATGATGATCAGCACGGCACGGCTATTGTAACGGCTGCAGGCATGATAAATGCGCTGGAAGTGCAAGGCAAAGATATTGAAGATGCAGTTATTGTATGTTTAGGTGCCGGCGCTGCAGCGATTGCTTGTATGGAGTTATTAATTAAGTGTGGTGCACTGCGTGAACATATTTATATGCTTGATCGTAAAGGTGTTATTCACACTCGCCGTGATGATTTAAACGAGTACAAACAGTTATTTGCTAACAATACCGATAAGCGTACATTACAAGATGTAATTGAAGATGCTGACGTATTTGTTGGTGTGTCGGGCCCTAACTTATTATCGGCCGATGATTTAAAATTAATGGCAGCAAAGCCAGTCGTATTTGCTTGTTCGAACCCAGATCCAGAGATTGATCCGGCACTGGCACACGGCGCACGAAGCGATTTAATTATGGCAACAGGGCGCTCAGATTACCCTAACCAAGTTAATAACGTGTTGTGTTTTCCGTTTATTTTCCGTGGTGCACTTGATGTGCGTGCTAGTGAAATTAACGATGAAATGAAAATTGCAGCAGTTGAAGCTATTCGTAGTATTGCCAAAGAGCCGGTTCCACCAGAAGTACTAAAAGCTGCCGGTGTCGATAAGCTAGCGTTTGGTGCAGAGTATATTATTCCTAAGCCTATGGACCCGCGTTTATTGCCGCGTATTGCTAAAGCAGTTGCATTAGCAGCCATTGCTTCAGGCGTAGCGCAAATAGAGCTGCCAGCAAACTATATGGAATAAGCAGCATTATGTTGCTCGGTATTAAGTTACTTCAGTGTAATTTATAGCCATAAAAAAACCTCAGCATGGCTGAGGTTTTTTTGTTTAAAAGCCGCTGTTTAGTCTTCGTTTAAAACAGGAACTTCTAAGCCCATTTCTTGCATTATTTTTTTCACTTCTTCAGGCACTTTTTCGGCGTTATCTTTACGTAAATCATCATCGTTAGGTAACGGTTGCCCAGTAAACGCATGCAAAAATGCTTCACATAATAGCTCGCTATTAGTTGCATGGCGTAAGTTATTAATTTGCCTACGGGTGCGTTCATCGGTTAGTACTTTTAATACATTTAGCGGGATCGAAACGGTGATCTTTTTAACTTGCTCTGATTTTTTCCCGTGTTCTGCGTATGGGTGAATATACTCGCCATTCCATTTTGCCATAAGATGTATCGTTGCCTCAGATTATTAATTGCTCACCCTACTAAAAAATAGCGCGAATATGCGTGAAATTCTATCGATTTAAACAAATTAGTCAAATACTTGTTGCACAGATGGCTAGGTGTTTAAATGTTTTGACTTCTTAAGTTGAATGAATTACTGTTTTAGACGTCTAAACATCTAAATAAAGCAGGTAATAAATATGAGTGAAAAAAATAAAGCGACAATTGCAGTTCGCAGTGGTGTCGATGCTGATAAGCACCATGGCGCGGTTGTGCCTCCGCTGTATTTATCAACCACTTATTCGTTTGCCGACTTTGATACAAAACGTCAATATGACTATGGCCGCAGTGGTAATCCAAATCGTGATACTTTAGCCCAAGCACTCAGCGAACTCGAAGGTGGTGCTCGCGGCATTATTACTGCAACAGGAATGGCTGCCGTACATTTAGCCACTCAGCTGCTTAATAGTGACGATACGTTAGTGATCCCCCATGATTGTTATGGCGGCAGCTATCGCTTATTTACCTCATTACAAAAGCGCGGCCTATTAAAACTCGAAGTGTTAGATTTAACTAAACCAGAAAGTTTGCAGCAAATTTTAGTAATCAAACCTAAGTTAATTTGGATAGAAACCCCTAGTAACCCTATTTTACGTTTAACTGATATTAAAGCAGTAACCGATATTGCGAAACAATGCGGTGCTTTGGTAGCCGCAGATAACACTTTTTTATCGCCTGCATTACAAAACCCGATTAAATTTGGCGTTGATATTGTGGTGCACTCAACCACTAAGTACATAAATGGCCACTCAGACGTGGTTGGCGGTGCGGTTATTGCTGCAACTGACGAACTAGGTGAAGAACTGGCTTGGTGGGCAAATAATATTGGTATAACGGGGGCACCGTTTGATAGTTACTTAACTTTGCGTGGCTTGCGTACTTTAAATGTACGCTTACGGCAGCATCAAGAAAATGCCTTAGCTATTGCTAAGTACCTTGAAAGCTCAAAATTTGTTAGCCAAGTATATTACCCGGGGCTAGAGTCGCATCCACAACATGAATTGGCTAAAGCACAGCAACTTGGTTTTGGTGGCATGGTTAGTTTTGACATTAAAGGTGATGTAAATGACGCAGCTGCATTTTTAACAAACCTTAAAACATTTAGCTTAGCTGAATCTTTAGGTGGCGTAGAGAGCTTAATATGCCACCCAGCAACAATGACGCATGCAGGAATGGAAGCCGAGGCTCGTTTAGCCGCTGGCGTTGGCGATACGCTTATTCGTGTGTCGGTAGGTATTGAAGATGTAGCAGATTTATTAGCAGACTTTGATCGGGTATTTAATTTAGTGCAACCAGGTCAGCACAATAACGCAGGTAAAGCAGGTGCTAGCGCAAGTAGTAATGTTAAATTGAGCGCTGCTCACCCGGCGTTGTGGTAATTAATATGACTAATAATATTCATAAATTTGGTGGTTCGAGTTTAAGCTCAGCCGAGCGCTATAAAAGCGTTGCAAAAATAATTTTAGGGCAAGCTCAGCCCGGTGATTGTGTAGTGGTATCGGCTGCAGGAAAAACCACAGATACATTAGTAAAACTGTGGCAAAGTTATCAGCAGCACGATACTCAAGCGCTCGCTGATATTGTATTGCAATTAAACAATCATCAAAGTGATTTAATAACGCAGCTACTGCAGGGCGATTTAAAGCGCAGCGCCTTAACCACTCTAAATGAAGAGCTAAGTTTAGTTGCTAAATTAGCGAGTACTGAGCAGTTGCAAGAAGCGGCGCTACTCGCCCATGGTGAGTTGTGGTCAGCTCGTTTGCTCGCAGCGTATTTACAGCAACTTAATGTTGCTGCATGCATGCAAGACGCAAGAGGCTTGTTTACGCTAAGTGATGGACAATTATTGCATAGCCAAAATACGCAGCAGTGTAGTGAGCTTATTAGCCAGCACAAAATTAACGTGGTAACAGGGTTTATTGCGGCTAATACCCAAGGCGATACGGTCACTCTTGGTCGCAATGGTAGTGATTACAGTGCAACCTTATTGGCAAGTTATTGCAATGCTAAACAAGTATATATTTGGACCGATACACAAGGGATATTTAGTACCGACCCACGTAAAGTTAACAAGGCCATTAAATACGCTAAGGTATGTAGAGCGCAAGCTAACTTATTGGCAAGATTAGGTAACCCCGTTTTACACGCTAAAACATTATCGCCACTTAAAAATACCGATATAAAGCTTGCGGTGCGCAGTAGTTTTGACGTGCAAGCAAGCTCAACAAATGTAGTGAAAGAGGGCTGTGTAAAACAAAAACGCTTTATTACTACATTAGAAAATATAGATTTACTTAGTGTTGAAGGGCTAGTTGAGGGTGAGGTAACTCAGGTTAGCCAGCTTATTCAACATAGTTTGCATCATTTTAGTAGCGCGGGTGAAACTTACCTAATAGTACCTGCAGTAGCGACCCATCAAGTAGTTAGTTACTTTGCAGGAAGAGCCAATATTAGCGAGTCTAACCTACATGGTTGCGCGCTAGTTGCTCCTGAGCAAGATATAAACTTATTGAGTACTCAGGCACGCGAGTTGCTCAATTTGCATAATATTGAACCTCGCTTTGTGCATCAAGATAGTGGTTATGTATTGCTACTGACGGATCAGCTTATTGATAGTGATGTGCTTAATGTGCTGCACGATAAACTGATCACTAAAGGCCAAGAAATTGCCTTAATAGTGGCAGGGCTTGGTAACGTAGGGGATGTATTTGTTAGCCAACTATCGGCGCAGCTAGCACGCTTATCAACCGACTTTAATATTAAGTTAGTGGGATTAGCACGTTCGCAAAAACTGCTATTTAATCCCAGCGGCATAAATGTACAGCACTGGAAGAACCAATGGCAGTTAGAGGCTGTTGACTATAGCAGCCAAGATTTATTAACCGCTATTGGCCAGCTTGATTACGAGCATAAAGTGGTTATAGATATAACCGCCAGCGAGCAATTTAGTCAGTTATACCCAGATTTTGTTGCGCTTGATTGTCATTTAATTAGTGCTAATAAGTATGCTGGTACCGCGCCAACTCCTTGGTATAAAGCGTTGCAGCACAATATTGCGCAGCGCAATTTATATTGGCGCTATAACGCTAGTGTGGGTGCCGGTTTACCAATTAATTTTGCCCTTGCAGATTTACAAAACAGTGGCGATAAAATAACACGTATAGAAGGTGTTTTTTCGGGTACGTTATCGTGGTTATGTAGTATGTATAATGGCGCAACTGCATTTTCTGAGTTATTACTTGAAGCGCAACAAATGGGTTTTACTGAACCCGATCCGCGCGAAGATTTATCGGGGCGAGATATGCAGCGTAAGCTACTTATTTTAGCGCGAGAGTTAGGGGTTGAATTAGACCTTAACGACATTGCCTTAGCGCCGTTAATGCCCGATGAGCTAGCACTAGGTAGTTGGGATGACTTTTTAGCTAATAAACATAAGCTCGACACTTTTATTGAAGAGCATGCACGCAATGCAAAATTACAAAACGCGGTACTTCGTTATACAGGTTTACTGAGTATTGAGCACGATAGCGTAACGGCCAAAGTAGGGTTAGCGTATGTTACGCCCAATGACGCATTAGCAAACTTAACCCCGGGTGATAATATTTTTGTTATTAACAGCCAGTGGTACAGCAATAATGCCTTGATTATACAAGGCCCAGGTGCTGGTAAGGAAGTGACTGCAGCAGGCGTTCATTCTGACTTATATTGGCTGATAAAAAACTTAAAGTAATAATTAAATAAAACAAAAAACGGCAACCTAAAAAGGTTGCCGTTTTTTTTAGCGTAATTAATCATTTAGCTAATGAGAGGTGTGCTTATGGTTAAAATAGCTCTTCTTCTGTTTTGGTGTTTTCTTCAAAAATATCGCTTGGCTGCGAAAGCACATAACTAGTTGGGGTAGTGCCTTTTTCAAAGTATTCAAAGCGGCTAGTGTAATCATTTTTGTGGCTTAATAAGCCAGTCGCTAAATCAATACGAATAGAAACTAATCCTTCAGGTGGTTCAATTGGCGCTTCTGGTTGCCCATCAAGAGCTGCCCTCATAAATTCATTCCATGCGGGTTGAGCTGTTTTAGCGCCCGATTCAGCCCCTGTTATTTGACCACTATCAAGGTTGTTGTTATAAGCAGAACGACCTAGAGTATTGCCAGGGTTGTCAAAGCCAACCCATACTGAGGTGAGTACATTGCGGTTAAAACCACTAAACCAAGTGTCAACAGAATCGTTTGTGGTACCTGTTTTACCCGATAAATCACGACGCCCTAAACGCTGTGCTCGCCATGCAGTCCCCGTCCAGCCTGTTTTATTGCTCCAGCTTCCGCCGCCCCAAATTGCGCTGTTCATAGCGTCTGCAATTAAAAAAGCATTTTGTTTAGAAATAATACGTGGGGCACATTGCACTGTTTGCTGCGCTTTTTCACCTTGCTCAGTATTTTCTATCGTTAGGCTGCTGTTATTTTCGATAGCGAGGGGCTGCGTGTTCTCATCGCAGGCTAGGGCTGGGTTTGCTTTAAATAACACTGTACCAAAGGCATCTTGAATTTCAGATATAAAATACGGTTCTATTAAATGCCCGCCATTAGCAAACGCGCTCATACCACGAGCAAGTTCTAATGGAGAAATGGAAGCACTACCAAGCGCTAAGGATTCACTGCGGTTAATGTCTTTATTATCAAAACCAAATTTGAGTAAATGATCGGCAGTACGTTGCAAGCCTACACCACGTAGAAGACGAACCGAAATAACGTTTTTAGATTGCGCCAATGCGCGGCGAATACGAATTGGGCCATTATAAACTGCAGGGCTGTTTTTTGGGCGCCATGCAATACCTTGGCTTTTATCCCATTGATTAATTGGAGCGTCGTTTAAAATGGATGCTAAAGTGTAGCCTTTTTCCAGAGCTGCAGAGTAAATAAAGGGTTTAATGTTTGAGCCGACTTGGCGTTTAGCTTGCACTGCACGGTTGTACTGGCTTTGCTCAAAACTATAACCACCAACAATTGCTTTAATACGGCCATCTTGAGGGTCTAAAGACACAATGGCACTAGAGGCTTCAGGAATTTGACTCAATAAATAATTATTATCGTCGTTTTTACGTAGCCATATTTGTGCACCTGGTACTAATATTTCAGTTGCAGCTTTAGGAGCAAAACTTTGGCGGTAACGCGTAATATATTTACGTGCCCACTTTAAGTTATCCCATGTAAGTGTTGCCAGTTCACCATTTTTTAGTAAAACGTCGGCTGTTTTTTCGTTAACTGCCAATACCACTGCTGCTTGTAAGTCGCCAAGCTGTTTTACGTCTTTTAGCTGGTTAAGAATTTGCGCTTGGCTTAATGCTGGTTGTGTTTGCGCATCCCATAATAAACGCTCTGGACCTCTAAAACCGTGGCGCATATCGTAACTATGTAAGTTATTTACTAAAGCCGTTTGCGCAGCTTGTTGAACGTGGGACTCTACCGAGGTAAATATTTTAAAGCCAGAGTTATACGCTTTATCAATACCGTATTTAGCAACCATTTCTGCACGCACCATTTCAGATATATAAGGTGCGTATAAATCTATTTCAGCGCCATGAAAAACGGCCGTTATAGGTTGATTAATAGTCTCTTCATATTCGCTTTGGGTTATATAACGTTCAGACAACATTCTACCAAGTACGACATTACGACGCGCTTTAGCACGCACTGGATTGCGAATAGGATTAAGCGCTGAAGGTGCTTTTGGCAGGCCGGCAATCATTGCCATTTGCGCAAGGGTTAAGTCTTTTAGTTCTTTACCGTAATAAACTTGCGCTGCTGCACCAATACCAAACGCCCTATTACCTAATTCAATTTTATTTAAATACAGCTCAAGAATTTCGTTTTTGCTTAATAAGTTTTCAATATGTATCGCGATAAAAATTTCTTTTACTTTACGAATGTAGGCTTTTTCGCGGGTTAAGAAAAAATTACGTGCTAGCTGCATAGTAATAGTACTAGCGCCTTGTTTTTTCTCTCCGGTAGATATAAGTACAAGCGCAGAGCGGACTATACCTATTGGGTCAATACCAAGGTGATCATAAAAGCGGCTGTCTTCGGTGGCTAAAAATGCATTAATGAGGGGTTGTGGTATTTGGTCTATTGTGACCGGAATTCGTCGTTTTTCACCAAATTGATTGATCAACAGACCATCTTTAGTGAATACTTGCATAGGAGTTTGTAATTGCACGTCTTTTAAAACTTGCACACTTGGGATATCAGGTTTAACGTAATAATAAAGGCTGAACAAAGTGATCAGTCCAAATAATGTGCAAATGATAAAAAATTGTAAAGTTCTTTTTAATAAAATCACTGATATTTCCCTAAATGGACTCCCAATTACAAGTTGAGGCTGCTAGTATATATTGATTAAAAAATGAATAGTATTTTTTCAGATAAGAATTATAACTTGTTTATTATTAAAACAAAGGCAAAGTTGCAAACATGCTAAGTCAACTATTTAAAAAGCCATCGCCGATGATGGTAGGCATTGATATAGGATCGCACTCTATCAAAGCTGTACTGTTAAGTGAAACAGACACTGGGCTTCGATTAGAAGCACTTGCAATTGAACCTATGCCAAAAGGCGCCATGAGTGAGCGTACTATTCAAGATATTGAAGCAATTGGTAATGTAATAACTAAATTAAAACGAAAATTACCTAAATCACTAAAAGAAGCTGCGGTGGCTGTTTCAGGCCAGACCGTAATCACCAAGGTGATTTTCATGGATGTCACCTTAAGTGACGCTGAATTAGAATCGCAAATTGAAATTGAAGCAGACAGCTTAATTCCTTATCCATTAGATGAAGTTAATCTTGATTTTGAAAAGCTATCAACCAATGCCGCCGATCCTAGTAAAATGAATGTATTGCTTTCGGCTGCGCGTACTGAAAGCGTTGAAGCACGTGTTGGCGCGTTAGAAGCGGCTAACTTAGTTGCTAAAGTGGTTGACGTAGAAAGCTACGCATTAAGCCGAGCAATGGATGTGTACTATCAACAGTTACCAAGTGATGCATTTAATAAGTGCGTTGCAATTGTTGATATTGGCGCGGTATTAACACTCGTAAGTGTAGTGCAAGCGGGCGATACAATTTATACCCGCGACCAAGTGTTTGGTGGCGATCAATACACTAATAGTATTGTTGCCTATTATAATAAAGGCTTTGATGAAGCTGAAATTGGTAAAGCAACCGGCGACTTACCACCAAATTATACCTTTGAAGTACTTGCACCTTTTCAAACAGCCTTGCTACAACAAGTGCGCCGCGCGGTGCAAATGTTTTTAACCACCACGGGTAAAGATCAGCTAGATTATATTGTATTAACCGGTGGTACAGCTATGATTAGCGGTTTTGAGCGCTTATTAGTCGAAGAGTTAGGTATACACACAATTGTAGCCGAGCCATTTGTAAATATGGAAATATCTCCTAGAGTTGACCGTAATGTATTACAGCGTCATCGCACGCAATTTGCTATTGCAACAGGACTCGCTTTGAGGAGCTTTTCATCATGCCACATATAAATTTACTGCCTTGGCGTGAACTACAGCGTGAAGACTCAAAAAAGAAGTTTATTACTTCATTAATTGCAGTTGTTGTTTTGTGTTTTTTGAGTATGTATTTATTGAGCTCATTTTATGGCGCTTTAAAAGAGGGGCAAAATCTAAAAAACAATTACCTTAGTGCAGAAATAAGTATGCTAGATAAAGAAATAAGAGACATTAGAGAGCTAGATAAGAAAAAAGAAAACCTGCAGCAGCGTATGCGCTTAATTGAAAATCTGCAAAGGAGTCGTAATTTAGGCACGCAAATTATGGATGAAGTCGCAAAAATAGTACCTGCAGGGGTTTATTTAACTAAGCTAGAGCGACGCGGTAATCAAATTCATGTACTTGGAAAAAGCGAATCGAATAATCGCCTTTCAACCTTGTTACGTGAAGTGCAAGGTTCTTATTTATTAGAGCGCCCAGTAATGCAAGGTATTGTTGCTGGCGATAAATCGTCGCGTTTGTTGAGTGATTTTAATATGGAATTTTATGTAAAACCATTCGATAAAATTGGCGAGGTACATGATGAACCTTGATTTTAAAGCTTTTAAAGATATAGATTGGAATGAAATAGAACTTGATAATATAGGTGAATGGCCGGTTATTGTTAAAGTTATTTGCGGTGCTTTTATTGCGGGTTTAGTGTTGTTTTTTAGCTATAGCTTATTAGTTTCGGATGAAATAGACAGTTATCATAACGCTTTAGCCAAAGAGGTGGAGCTGCGCACTACTTATCGCACCAAATATGCGGTAGCCAGTAAACTAGATATTTATCGGCTGCAAATGATTGAAATGGAAGATAAGTTTTCTCAGCTATTAAAACGCCTACCAACCTCTAATGAAACCCCAGGCTTATTAGATGACTTATCTTATGTGGGTACTACCAGTGGCTTAACCTTTTTAAAAATTGGTTGGTTGCCTGAAGTTGAAAAAGAATTTTATACCGAACTGCCAATAAAAATAGAAGTGGTAGGGACCTACCATGAATTTGGTCAGTTTGTAGGTAAAGTGGCTCAATTACCGCGAATTGTTAGTTTACATGACTTTTCTATTTTATCATCTGGAGAAAAGCAGTTAACATTTAGTGTGATTGCAAAAACTTATCGCTACGAAGAGGGGACTAAATAATGAATAAACTCCCTTTAGTGGCTATTTTTACAATGTTATTGAGTGGCTGTAATAGTGACACTTCTGAACAAAAAGAATTTATTGATCAGGTAAAAGCAAGTACAACCCCCAGAGTGGAAAAAATACCAGAGCTCATTCAGTTTGAGTATTTTGAATACAATGCAGGTCAATTGCGTAGCCCATTTGTAGCTCCACAACCTGAAATTATACAAAATAAGTTAACGCAAATTAAAAATTGTTTGCACCCAGATCCAGATAGAGTTCGTGAGCCATTAGAAAAATATCCGCTAGATAATCTAGCGATGAAAGGCACATTAGGCTCTAATAGCCAAACATGGGCACTTATTACTGCTGCTGATGCAACGCTGCATAGAGTAACCGTAGGGAGTTACTTGGGCACTTACGACGGAAAAGTAAAAAAAGTGAGTAGTGACTATATTGAGTTAATAGAATTAATCCCTGATGGATCTGGCTGTTGGAAAGAGCGTCAGACTAAATTAGAAATGTTAGAGGCGACAATTGATGGCGCAAATTAATAACAAAAAAGGTCATACAAATATGTATAAGGATGTAGGTTCGCTTCATCGTGTATTGTCAGCTTTATTAGTGATTTTTACACTATTAATAGCCAAAACTGCGGTAGCTGAGCCGCTACTTTATGACGTGCGCTATAATCCATTATTAAAAGGCGAAACCGAACTACAACTGGTATTTGATGAAGAATTAACCCTGCAACCAAGTATTCAAGTGTTCAATAGCCCAGCGCGTATAGAAATGCTGTTTACCAATGCACAGTTAGATCAAGGGTTAGCCGATGTTGCTGTTAATTTGGCTGGAATAAATAATGTAACCAGCGTAATGACAAGTAACGGTTTAAAAGTAACGGTACATCTTGAGCGTTTGAAAATTTATGAAACCCAGGTTAATAATAATCTGGTCTCGCTGCGTATCTCTGATAATCCATTAACCGAGCAAGCGCTAACGACTGATGATGCTGCAGATAGCATTGGCGGTAGTTACATTAATCGTATTCAATCTATTGATTTTCGCCGTGGTGAAAAGGGCGAAGCTAAAGTATTGGTATTTTTGCAAGATACTCAAGCCGCAATAGAAGTACATGAAAGTGGCGGTAAAATTATTGCAGAGTTTCATCACACTGATATTTTAGATGATTTATTATACGAATTAGATGTACTTGATTTTGGTACTATCGTAAGCAATATAGAAACCTTTAAAGAAGATAACCTGAGCCGAATTGTTATTGAGCCAAACGCAGCATTTACGTTTACTTATCAGCAAATAGATAATATTTTTACCTTAAATGTTGAGAAAGACGAAACCCAAAATGCTTACCTTGATGGTGGTAAAGAATATCAAGGTCGACCAATGACCCTGAACTTTCAAGATATTTCGGTACGTGCAGTCTTGCAAATTATAGCCGGATACAACGACTTTAACTTAGTAACCAGTGATTCTGTAACGGGCAATATAACGCTACGTTTAGATGGCGTGCCATGGGATCAAGCGCTTGATGTGGTACTCAGAATAAAAGGTCTTGATAAGCGTATGGATGGCTCTATTTTAATGGTAGCCCCATCAGAAGAGCTTGCAGCACGTGAAGCAAAAGACTTAAAAGCAAAGCAACAAGTAGAAGATTTAGAGCCTTTGTACAGCGAGTACATTCGCTTAAATTATGCAAAGGCCGAAGATTTTGCAGATTTACTAAAAACGGACACTAACAGCATTATAACCCCAAGAGGGAGTGTGTCGGTTGATCAGCGTACCAATACATTATTAATGAAAGATACGGCAAAAAGTATCGAAAGCGTACGCCGCATGGTCGAAACGCTAGATATACCTGTAAAGCAGGTTGTAATTGAAGCGCGCATGGTAACCGTACGCGACAACGTTACAGAAGATTTAGGGGTACGTTGGGGCTTTAGTGATCAGCAAGGAACCGATGGTATTTCAGGCACCCTAGAGGGGGCTGAAAACATCTCTAATGGTAATATTCCAAGCTTGTCTGATAGATTAAATGTAAACCTACCAGTTGCTAACCCTTCAGCTAGCATAGGTATGCATATTGCTAAACTAGCTAATGGTACGTTAATTGATTTAGAGCTAACTGCGCTTGAAGAAGAAAATAAAGGTGAAATTATTGCTAGTCCGCGAATTACTGCGGCTAACCAGCAAAAGGCGAGGATTGAACAAGGTACCGAAATACCTTATGTTGAATCAGCCTCTAGTGGTGCGACAACAGTAAGCTTTAAAAAAGCAGTACTTAGCTTAGAAGTAACACCGCATATAACACCTGATAACAAAGTTATTTTGAATTTAATTATCACTCAAGATACCCGAGGTGATACAGTACAGACCGGAACAGGCCCTGCGGTTGCAATTGATACGCAACAAATTGAAACGCAGGTACTGGTAGAAAATGGCCAAACAGTTGTTTTGGGTGGTATTTTTCAACAGCAAATTATTAATTCGACCAAAAAAGTTCCTTTATTGGGCGACATTCCATACATTGGAAGACTGTTTAAAAGTACCAGTGAGTTTAACGAAAAGCGTGAACTACTGATTTTCGTCACTCCTAAGATACAAGTTGATTAGGGCGTGATTATATTTGAATATTGATTTTGCAGCACTCTACTTAGTTTACTAAGTAGAGAATATGCAGTGTGGTTACTTCCCAAAATATGCGATAGCAGCATAAAACCAACATGCGCTGCCCTTCGGGTGCACTCTAGTGTTATTTTGCGCTTTACTGTGTGAGTTTTACATAACATTACGTAGTAAAGTTATCAGTAATTTGATAAATACAACTTTGGATTGCACAAATTTTAACCATGAAAAATAAATACTCCCTAAAATAAGCTAATGTTTTGTTAACTAATGGATGATTATTTAGATTAATTGCTCGTTATATGGCTTTTTATGCTAATTGACTTGAAATACCCAACCGATTACTGAGATAATCCTCTCCTTAATTTTGGGGCCAGGTCGTTAGGCGGGGTTTTATTTCAAATTTTAGAGTTCGTTTGTACTAAAAGATATGGCTGAGAAACGTAATATATTTCTAGTTGGCCCCATGGGGGCTGGCAAAAGTACGATTGGTCGTCACATCGCTGACCAATTACACCTTGAATTTGTTGATTCTGATCAAGAAATCGAACGCCGTACCGGTGCAGATATTGCCTGGGTGTTTGATCTTGAAGGTGAAGAAGGCTTTAGACTTCGTGAAGAATCTGTTATTGGCGATCTAACCGAAATGCAGGGTATTGTACTTGCAACCGGTGGTGGTTCAGTAATGAGTAAAGAAGTTAGAAACAAGCTTTCGGCTCGCGGTATTGTAGTATACCTAGAGACACCGATTGAAAAACAAGTTGCACGCACACAACGCGACAAGCGTCGCCCATTACTGCAAACAGAAGAAGCACCTCGTGATGTATTAGAACGTTTAGCAGAAGAACGCGAACCGTTATATAAAGAAGTGGCTGATTTTGTTGTACGCACTGATGAGCAAAGCGCTAAAGTTGTTGCTAACCAAATCATCGAGAAATTGGATTTTTAATTACTAATATTAAAGGAAATAGCTAAGCATGCTTGAATTATCTGTTAATTTAGACGAGCGAAGTTACCCTATTTATATTGGTCAATCTACACTTCAAGATAATGGCCGCCTAGTTCATCACATTGGTGATTGTCGGCCTATCATCATTACTAACGACACTATTGCGCCTTTGTATTTACAAGGCTTATTAGCGCAGTTAGCAACATTGAATCCACTGCACTTTATTATTCCTGATGGCGAGCAATATAAATCGCTTACCTGGTTTGAAAAAATATCGGCATTTTTACTCGAAAATAACTGTGGTCGTGACACCTGCTTAATTGCATTAGGTGGCGGCGTTGTTGGTGATTTAACTGGTTTTGTTGCTGCATGTTATCAGCGTGGCATTCCCTTTATTCAAATGCCAACGACACTATTATCACAAGTTGATTCGTCGGTAGGTGGAAAAACAGCGGTAAATCATCCACTAGGTAAAAATATGATTGGGGCATTTTACCAGCCACAAGCCGTTTTTATCGACACACAATCATTACATACTTTACCTGCGCGCGAGTTTGCAGCCGGTATGGCTGAAGTGATTAAATACGGTTTGATTTACGATACTGAGCTATTTGCTTACTTAGAGCAAAATGTTGAGCGTTTACAGCAATTAGATGAAGCCTGTTTACAGCATATAATTTATAGGTGCTGTGAAATTAAAGCGCTAATTGTAGCTCAAGACGAAAAAGAGCAAGGCCTAAGAGCACTATTAAACTTAGGTCATACCTTTGCGCACGCAATTGAAGCGCAAATGGGGTACGGTGTTTGGCTACATGGCGAAGCAGTAGCAACAGGTATGGTACTTGCTGCAAAACTAGCATATACACGCCAAGATTTAACCGCTGAGGACGTTACGCGTATCTCTGGTTTAATTGCGCAATATAGCTTACCCACGCAGATCCCGGCGGTAATGACCAGCGAGCATTTTTTGCAGCATATGCGTAAAGACAAAAAGAATAAAAAGGGTACTATCCGCTTTATTCTGCCCACCCAATTTGGACAATGTGCATTAGTGGATGATGTTTCAGATGACCAAGTTCGAGCGTTAATCGAGCAATAATGCAGCCACAAATTTTACCAAGCCGTGCGGCATTGGTGGATAGAATCGCACTGCAATTTGAGTACGGACAAAACCTGATTGTTTTACTAGGCACCTCTGGCCTAGGTAAAAGCTACCTACTCGAAACTTTTATTACTGATAAATATAACGATTTTAATAAAGCATTTGTGCAAGTAACAGCGCAAATGACAGACATTCAATTAATGAGCGAGCTATTAGAGCAAAGCTTTAATGCACCTTTAATTGATCATAGCTTGAGCCTATCCGAAAACTTTTATCAATTATTACAACAGCAAGCTTGTGGCCCTTGTTTATGGGTGCTAGATAACGCCAGGCACTTATCAGAAGAATTACAGGTAGAGTTAGAACTACTGGCTAAAAACTCCCCCAGTACGCTTTATATTATGCTTGCTGCGCAGTCAAAACTGGCCTTTGCAGCGGCAATAAACATTCACTTAGAGCCATTAAACCAAAGTGAAAGTAAGCAGTTAATGCGTTGGTATTTTAGCGACCTGCCTTATGATGAAGACCCAGTTTATCAAGCTTTTATAGCTGCGGCTCAGGGTAATCCTAATTTATTACTGAGCTGGCAAGCAACAGAACATATAGCGGATGTTGTTGTAAAAGATAAAGTATCTTGGCGTTTGCATTTATTAATTTTGATGTTAATTATTCTGTTTTTAATAATTGGCTTGTTATATAAATCAGACATGACTCAATGGTGGCAACAATATTATCAGCAAGCTCAGCCTGAAGTACTCACAACGGCAATTTCGGTTAAGCAAATACAGCAGCCATTAGCGAATAGCGACAATAGCGACAATAGCGTTATTGCAGCGTCACCTAACTTACCTGCAAGCACAGTTGAGCTACAAACACCGCATAATGATGTGCCTGCAATTATGCAAAGTCTGACTGCGAAGCAAACAACTCCCAGCTCTAAAAATACACCATCGGTAGAGCCAAAGATATTAGCAGCGCAGCCACACAGTAATATTTCAGCTCAGGTTGAGAGCAAAATACTCACAGGTAATGCATGGTACTTACAACAGCCAGACACAAATACAGTTATTCAATTATTAGCGATTACTCAGCAACAAGTCAGTGCTGAATTTATTAGCCAGCATAAACTACAAAAAGTAGCGCATACCTATCAAACTAAAAGAAACAATAAAACTTGGTGGGTGGTAACAGTGGGTAGTTTTACTGATATGAATGCTGCAAAGTTAGCTATGAGCGCTTTGCCTGCAGAGGTTAAAATAAATAAGCCTTTCTATAAAAAAATAAGCAAAATAAAACAAGAAATTGTATTAGTTGATCAGTAAACTAAGCAACTTTAGTGTAAAATCGCGCAACACCAGATTGAAGTAAAGAGCCAATGCAGCAAAAGAGTAGAGCCTTCCTTAAATGGGCTGGCGGAAAATACAGTCTAGTTGAAGATATTAACGCGCGACTAAAGCAAGCTAGCCAGCAGGCTGATACTTTGGTTGAACCTTTTGTTGGTGCCGGCTCAGTGTTTTTAAATAGCGATTTTAAACACTATATTCTTAATGATATTAATGCCGATTTAATTAATTTATACAAAGAACTTAAAAACTCGCCCGATGAGTTTATAAGTGATGCTAAAAAGCTGTTTGTGGATTTAAATAATCATCCCGACGCTTACTACGAATACCGCGTGCAATTTAATCAAAGTAGCGATATATACGAACGCGCAATGCTGTTTTTATATATGAATAGACACGGTTATAACGGGCTTTGTAGGTATAACTTAAAGGGTATTTTTAATGTACCTTTTGGTAAATACAAAAAGCCTTATTTTCCCGAAAAAGAAATGTACTTTTTTGCTAAAAAAGCGCAACAGGCTACGTTTACCTGCCTTGATTACGATGACATTTTTAAACTAGTACCTAAAAATGCAGTTATTTATTGTGATCCACCGTATGTGCCTTTAAGTAAAACAGCCTCGTTTACCTCGTATGCTAAGGGCGGTTTTAATTTAGATGATCAAGCAAATTTAGCAAATTTAGCCGAGCAAGCGGCGTTTGAAAATGACACTCCAGTGCTTATCTCTAACCATGATACGGTATGGACGCGTAAAATTTATAGCCAAGCAACATTAGATCAAATTCAGGTAAAGCGCACTATTAGCCCCAAAGGGGGATCGCGTAATAAAGTGAGCGAACTAATGGCTATGTACTTAGCACCGAAACAACAATCGCGTAAATCGAAATAATAAAAACAATAAAAAGCATAATAGCTATTATGATAATGCTAACTGGCGAGTGGTGTTTAAAATCTGCGTGGCGTTTATTGTTAGATTGCACCCCAAAAAATGCAGCGAGTACACTTTGTAAGGCGCTAAAAAATTGTCGCATGTTTAAAATGATGGTTTTAAAGAGGGAAGCTTTTTAGAATCACCAGAGCTTGTAAGTAACTCTAATAAATCTAAATAATGAAACTGTGCACTGCGGCTATCGCCTGTTATCCATGAAGACCAAGACGATTCATCTACTATTTTAAGGCAAGCACTTACAGCTGTATCTGTAGAAGTTGTTTGTTTTTGCTGGCAATTGTTAATTGCCGTTAAATCTTGCTCAGAACTTGAGATAAAATTTAACGCTCCAACAAACAAAAATGCTGACGCCATTAATATCCCTGTTTTAAAAGCACGCATGATTTAAACCTAATAATTTGATCCTTTTTTAAGCATAACAAAAATTGCTTAAATAACAAACTTAAATTTTAGCATTAGCTTCTAAAGTCGAATAAAAATAAAGGCTTATCAATAATCTTTATTTTTATTAAGCCATTATATTTGTCGCGATTACTTGGGTAACATCATTAATTAAGTTACATTAACGCAATATATTATTCATTGTCGGATTAACTATGTTGAACCCAGAAAAAAAATACTTAATAGCCCCTTCTATTTTATCTGCTGATTTCGCTAAACTAGGTGAAGATGTTGATAGTGTACTTGCTGCGGGTGCCGATGTGGTTCACTTTGACGTGATGGATAATCACTATGTGCCTAACTTAACCATTGGCCCTATGGTGTGTAAAGCGCTTAGAAATTACGGTATTAAAGCGCCTATTGATGTGCATTTAATGGTTAAACCAGTTGATAGCCTTATTCCTCAGTTTGCCGAGGCCGGCGCTTCAATTATTACTTTTCATCCAGAAGCCAGTGAGCATATTGACCGCACATTACAATTAATAAAAGATCATGGCTGCCAAGCTGGTTTAGTGTTTAATCCAGGCACTAGCTTGAGCTTTCTTGATCATGTGATGGATAAAATTGATGTTATTTTAATAATGTCGGTTAATCCAGGGTTTGGTGGGCAAAGCTTTATTGCGCATACTTTAGAAAAACTACGCCAAGCAAAACAACGTATTGTAGAATCGGGTCGCAATATACGCTTAGAAGTTGATGGCGGAATAAAAGTCGATAATATTGCCGCTGCTGCAGAGGCGGGTGCTGATATGTTTGTAGCGGGTTCAGCCATTTTTAACCAGCCAAATTACCAAGAAGTTATCGATCAAATGCGTGAGCAATTAGGAAGTGTTAAATAATGAAGTACGACCTAGCCCTGTTTGATTTAGATGGCACCTTAGTAGATAGTGTATACGATTTATACATAGCACTTAATCTTACTTTGAGCGACTTAGCATTTCCGATTGTTAGCCAGCGCTTAGTAGAAAGCTGGGTTGGCAATGGTATAGAAGTATTAGTAAAACGCGCACTGAGTGGCGAAATGCAAATAAGTGAGCATTTAGATAAAGCACTTAGCGATAAAGCATTTTCATTATTTTACCAACATTATGAACAGCAAGTAGGTGAATATAGCGTACTTTACCAACATGTTGAAACTGGGCTTGCTGCCCTACGTGGTATGCCCAAGGCATTGATCACTAATAAAGATCGTTTATTTACCGAAAAATTACTGGATAAGTTAGCCTTAACGAGTCATTTTGAGCTAATAATTTGTGGTGATGACATGGCTAAAAAGCCATCAGCAGAGCCGTTGTTATTTGCCTGTAATAAACTAAATGTTGAGCCCAGTAAAGCGATTATGATTGGCGACTCTAAAAGCGATATACTAGCTGCCAATGCAGCTAAAATTGACGTTATTGCACTGAGCTATGGTTATAATCAAGGTGAAAACCTTAAGGACTATAATCCACAGTACCTATGCGATAACTTCTTAGATATAATACCTGTTCTTACACAGCGCTAAGTGCTGTTAATTAAGCAAAATAAAGGAAAATCATGAGTAAACCAGTAGTTTTAAGTGGCGTGCAGCCAACCGGTGGTATGACAATAGGCAACTATGTTGGCGCTATTAACCAGTGGCTAAAGTTACAGGAAGACTATGATAGCTACTTTATGCTTGCAGATCTTCACGCAGTAACTGTGCGTCAAGACCCTGAATTACTTCGCTCGCGCGTTTTAGATGGTGTAGCGCTTTATACTGCTTGTGGTATTAACCCAGAAAAAGCCGCGTTATTTGTGCAATCGCAAGTACCAGAGCATGCACAACTTGCTTGGGTATTAAATTGTTATGCACAAATGGGCGAACTTAATCGTATGACCCAGTTTAAAGATAAGTCGGCAACGCACGCGCACAATATTAATGTGGGCTTATTTGCTTACCCAGTATTACAAGCGGCCGATATTTTATTATACCAAGCAGAGCAAGTGCCGGTAGGGGAAGATCAAAAGCAACACCTTGAACTAACCCGCGATATCGCAACACGTTTTAACAACCTGTATGGCGAGGTATTTAAAATACCTCAAGCGTATATTCCAGAGTTTGGTGCGCGTGTAATGAGCTTGCAAGATCCGCTGAAAAAAATGTCTAAGTCGGATGAAAATCTAAATGGTTTTATTATGATGTTAGATGAGCCAAAAAAGATTGAGAAAAAACTGAAAAAAGCAGTTACCGATTCAGACGAACAAGCGCGTATTTACTTTGACCGAGCTGAAAAGCCTGGAGTGTCAAATTTACTTACCTTGTTAAGTGTGGCAACTAAACGTTCAATTGAAGATTTAGTGCCAGAGTACGAAGACAAAATGTATGGCCATCTGAAAAAAGACACTGCAGATGCTGTAGTGGCAATGATTGAGCCAATTCAAGCGCGTTTTAAAGAGATCAGAGAAGATCAAACACTCCTTAATAACATCATGAAGCGTGGCGCAGAAAAAGCCAGCAGCCAAGCCGAAGGTACGTTAAAAGCTGTGTACGATGCACTTGGTTTTATTCCTCGCGGCTAAACCTTGCTAGTTAAAATGATCAATAAAAATGCCGCTTTATTTATAAAGCGGCATTTTTGTTTTATTAGTGTATTTGGCGGTTAATAAAAGAAGTTAACCACCAAATACACAAAAAAATGAATAGCTACCCAGCTAAGCTGCACTCGTTATTTAAGCAGTTCTTTTAAATAACGGCCAGTATGCGAGCGCTCACACTCGACTACTTGCTCAGGTGTACCTGCAATGAGTATTTCACCACCGCCAGCTCCGCCTTCAGGGCCTAAATCGATAACCCAATCTGCGGTTTTAATAACATCGAGGTTATGCTCAATAACAACAATAGTATTACCGTGATCGCGCAAGCGATGAAGTACAACAAGCAGCTGTTCAATATCGGCAAAGTGTAAGCCTGTTGTTGGTTCATCAAGTATGTATAGCGTTTTACCGGTATCGCGTTTTGACAGCTCGCGGGCTAATTTAACTCGCTGTGCTTCACCGCCCGAAAGCGTTGTAGCTGCTTGGCCTAAACGAATGTACGATAAACCTACGTCCATCAGGGTTTTAAGTTTGCGTGCAATGGCCGGTATTTTATCAAAGTAGTCGTGGGCATCTTCCACTGTCATGTCGAGTACTTGATGAATATTTTTACCCTTATACAGTACTTCAAGGGTTTCGCGATTATATCGTTTACCCTTACACACGTCGCACGGCACGTACACATCAGGTAAAAAGTGCATTTCTACCTTAATTACGCCATCGCCTTGGCAAGCTTCACAGCGTCCTCCTTTAACGTTAAAGCTAAAGCGACCTACTTTATAACCACGAGAGCGCGACTCTTGCGTACCGGCAAATAATTCACGAATACCAGTAAAAATACCAGTATAAGTAGCCGGGTTAGAGCGTGGTGTGCGGCCAATTGGGCTTTGATCAATGTCGATCACTTTATCAAAATGCTCAAGCCCTGTAATTGATTTATACGCAGCGGCTTCGGCAGTCGTTGCGCCATTTAATTCAGTATGCGCAAGCTTAAATAAGGTGTCGTTTATGAGCGTAGATTTGCCCGAGCCAGACACACCTGTTACACAGGTCATTAAGCCAAATGGAATTTTTAAATCAACATTTTTTAAGTTGTTACCAGTAGCGCCAAATAACTCCAGCCATTTATCGTTAGTGGGGTGGCGTAATTTAGGTATTTCTATTCTACGTACACCGGATAAAAACTGCCCAGTAACCGACTCTTTACAGGCTAAAATATCGTCGCGAGTACCTTGGGCAATTATATGCCCGCCATGCACACCAGCACCTGGGCCAATATCAATAATGTGATCGGCTGCGCGAATGGCATCTTCGTCGTGCTCAACCACAATGACCGTGTTACCTAAATCGCGTAAATGCACCAATGTTTTTAATAATCGGTCGTTATCGCGCTGATGCAAACCAATTGATGGCTCATCCAGTACGTACATAACACCCACTAGGCCTGCGCCAATTTGGCTAGCAAGGCGAATACGTTGTGCTTCACCGCCCGAAAGCGTATCGGCACTTCTATCGAGTGAGAGGTAATTTAAACCCACGTTAATTAAAAACGATAAACGGTCGCGAATTTCTTTTAATATTTTTTCAGCTATTTGGCCTCTTTGTCCGGTTAGTTTTAACCCTTCAAAAAAGTCCATTGCTTCACCAATACTCATATGGGTAATAGTGGGTAAGTTAGTTTGGCCAATAAATACATGGCGCGACTCTTGGCGTAAACGCGAGCCATGACAGCTAGGGCAGGCCTGGCTGGTTTGATACTTTGCTAGTTCTTCACGTACCGAGTTTGATTCAGTTTCACGGTAGCGACGGTACATATTATTAAGTACCCCTTCAAACTCGTGATTACGGGTAATTAAATCGCCGCGGTCGTTACGGTAGCTAAAGGCTATTTTGGTAGTGTCGGAGCCTTCTAAAATAATTTTTTGCGAGGCTTTATCTAAATCCTGATATGGCACATCTAAATCAAAATTATAATGCTGCGCAACGGCTTGTAGCATTTGGTAATAATAAAAACTGCGTTTATCCCAACCTTTAATTGCGCCACCGGCCAAGCTTAGTTCAGGGTTTTGTACTACGCGGTTTGGATCAAAATATTGGCGTACGCCTAGGCCGTCACAGCTTTGGCATGCTCCGGCTGGATTGTTAAACGAAAACAATCTTGGCTCTAACTCGGTCATGGCATAGCCACAAGTAGGGCAGGCAAAATTAGCCGAAAACAGCATTTCTTCTGCGCTGCTGTCATCCATATAAGCTATGTTAGCCACGCCACCCGACATTTCTAATGCAGCTTCAAATGACTCAGCTAAACGCTGTTGTTGGCCATCTTTTACTTTAAAGCGGTCTACAACTACTTCTATAGTATGTTTTTTATGTAGATCAAGTGGCGGTGGATCCGATAGGTCACATACTTCGCCATCAATACGGGCACGAATGTAGCCTTGGCTCGCCAATTGCTCAAGGAGCTTAACATGTTCACCTTTACGCTCTTTTATTACCGGTGCAAGCAACATGAGTTTACTGCCCTCAGGCAGAGCTAAAACAGTATCGACCATTTGGCTAATAGTTTGTGCGGCTAACGGTAGGTCGTGAGTTGGGCAACGCGGTTCGCCCACGCGGGCAAACATTAAACGTAAATAGTCATAAATTTCGGTAATCGTACCCACAGTCGATCGCGGGTTGTGCGATGTTGACTTTTGCTCAATAGAAATAGCCGGAGAAAGACCTTCAATATGATCTACATCGGGTTTTTCCATCAGTGACAAAAACTGCCTTGCATACGCAGAAAGTGATTCAACATAACGACGCTGCCCCTCTGCATACAAAGTATCAAATGCAAGCGAAGACTTACCCGAACCAGATAGGCCAGTAATAACAATTAGCTTATCACGTGGGATGGTTAGGCTGATGTCTTTTAAATTGTGCGTGCGGGCGCCTCGGACTTCAATGTTTTCCATGCTATCTCGTCTATTACCAAAATTATTTGTCCAGTATCGCATAATACGTAACATTATTAATCTATGATCAATGAAAAATCCTTACTTATGACGATTAATTATTAGTAAGCTTATGGTAGAATCTCAGCCTAAATTTTCCACACAGTAAGATCACGCAAATAATGACCGCATCTTCACTTAATTCACGAGAAAAACGCGCGGCTATATCGCTAGCTAGTGTGTTTGCATTTAGAATGCTCGGCTTATTTATGCTGATGCCTGTATTAGCTATTTATGGCCAATCATTGGAGGGCTTTTCGCCTATCTGGATAGGCTTTGCTATTGGCGCGTATGGTTTAACCCAAGCGGTATTGCAAATACCTATGGGTCGATTGTCTGATAAAATTGGCCGTAAAAAGGTTATTGTTGGCGGCTTACTAATGTTTGCGCTGGGCTCGGTAATAGCGGCATTAGCCGATTCAATTCAAATGGTTACAGTTGGACGTGCGTTACAAGGTATGGGCGCTATAGCCAGTGCATTACTGGCGTTTGCTTCCGATTTAAGCCGCGATGAACAACGCCCCAAAGTAATGGCTGTTATTGGTATGAGCATAGGCATGAGCTTTGCGTTTGCTATGTTACTTGGGCCAATCGTCGCTGCCTCGTGGGGTATTTCGGGGGTATTTTGGTTAACCGCAATATTAGCTATAATCGGCATATTTATAGTGACTATGCTAGTACCTAATGCGGTTAATAAAGCTCCTAAAGGCGATACGCTCGCCAGCTTTAGCGATATTAAAAAATTGATTAAACACCCGCAGCTAGCGCGCTTAAATGCGGGCGTATTACTATTACATTTAACCCTCACTACTATTTTTGTAGTGTTACCGAGTCAGCTTATTAAAGATGGCTTAGTGGCCGATAATCACTGGCATTTATATATCCCAGTATTATTTTTAGCTTTTTTATTAATGGTGCCTATTATGATAATCGCCATTAAAAAAGAGAAAGAAAAGCAGGCATTTATTGGCTCCGTTATACTGTTAATGTTGAGCATGCTGGCTATGTCGGTATGGGTTAACAGTATTGTAGGTATTGCTGCTTGTATGCTGTTGTATTTTGTTGCATTTAACTTTTTAGAAGCCACCATGCCAGCGCTAGTATCGCGTATTGCACCAGCAAGCCAAAAAGGTTCTGCCATGGGTGGGTATTCTACTAGCCAGTTTTTAGGTGCCTTTTTAGGCGGTATGCTTGGCGGTTATGTAGCACAAACCACAACAACGCAAGCGGTGTTTGCGGCAGCGGCACTTGTTGGGTTAATATGGCTTATTATTGCGTGGAAAATGCAAGTCCCACCCAAAAGTAAAGTTATTAGCTTAATGACCAAATTAGACTCAGAAGAGCAGGCACAGTCGCTTGCTTCTCTGTTAGTTGCTTTACCTGGCGTAATAGAAGCAACTGTAGTGCGCGACGAAAGCCGCAGCTACTTAAAGATTAATGATAAAGAATTTGACCTAGACCAAGCACGTAAAGTAGCTGGTTTAATCTAACGTTTATAGGAGATAGTTCCATGGCACGCGGTGTGAACAAAGTAATTTTGGTTGGTAATTTAGGACAAGATCCTGAAGTACGTTATATGCCTAATGGCAACGGTGTAGCAAATATCACCTTAGCAACTTCAGATAGCTACAAAGACAAAAACACTGGCCAAATGGTTGATAAAACTGAGTGGCACCGTGTGGTATTTTTTGGCAAATTGGCAGAAATTGTTGGCGAGTATTGCCGCAAAGGTTCACAAATTTATGTTGAAGGCAAACTTCAGACACGTAAATGGACTGATCCACAAGGCCAAGAAAAATACACGACTGAAATTGTAGTTGACGGTTTTACCGGCCAAATGCAAATGTTAGGGAGCCGTGGTGGCGACCAGCAAGGTGGACAACAAAGCGGTGGTTACCAAGGTAATCAATCACAAGGCGGACAGCAAAGTGGTGGTTATCAAAATAACCAATCACAAGGCGGCCAACAAAGTGGTGGTTACCAAAGCAACCAGGGGCAAAATAACCAACAGCAAGGCGGTTATACTCCACAACAGCAGTCTGCACCAGCAGCACAGCCACAGTCGGCTCCTGCACCACAACAAAATAACCAATATCAGCAGCCACAAGGTGGTTTTGCACCACAGCAAAGCAGTGCACCACAACAGCAAGGTGGCTTTGCTCCTAAACCGCAAAATGCTCCACAAGGCGGCGCGTCTAACCCAATGGAACCAACCATTGATTTTGACGACGACATACCATTCTGAGGAATACATAAATAGAATATAGAGTGTCAATTTAGGCATTTAATATTATCTAAACCCAGCGTAACTGCTGGGTTTTTTGTTTTTAAAATGAGGTTTTAAATAGAGTTCAGGGTAGATTAATATTATTAAAGCGATTGATATTGATAATAGTTTGCATTAACATGCGCCTTCGGTTTTTATCTGAGAAATAGGCATGTCTCTTAAACGTTTAGCTTTAGTAATAATCTTTGCAGCATTAGCGCTCACTGGTTGCGGCTCTGGTGGTGGAGCTAACTCAGCGCCTATTTTTTCACAAGCCAGTTACCAAATCCAACTAAACGAAGACAGTGTTGCAAGCTTAATGGTTGCTGCAACCGATGCAGAAAACGACCTTCTGACATTTTATTTAGCAAATGCTGCGGCTAACGGCGCAGTTGCTGTTAATGCTAATAGTGGTCATATTAGCTATACCCCCAAAGCCAATTTTAATGGCGAAGATAGCTTTCAGGTTGCAGTATCTGATGGTGGAAACCTAACTACTAGTCGTGTGC
Source organism: Pseudoalteromonas sp. SG44-5 (assembly GCF_014164175.1). Lineage (NCBI taxonomy): Bacteria > Pseudomonadati > Pseudomonadota > Gammaproteobacteria > Alteromonadales > Pseudoalteromonadaceae > Pseudoalteromonas > Pseudoalteromonas sp. SG44-5. The sequence goes on from NZ_JACJES010000005.1 coordinate 93,706, forward strand.
TGGTAGTTGTTACAGCAATTAATGATGCACCAGTTATTCATATCGATAAAGTGATTGTGAGCGGTGGTGAAATTAAGCGCGGCAAAGTTAATGTATCCGATGTAGATAACGACCCCCTCAGCTATAGTATTTCACGCCCAGCAGAGCATGGCACTTTGCTAATTAATGCTAGCAATGGCGAAATTAGTTACCAAACTACACGCCTAGAAAATCTAGAGGATAGTTTTGAGCTAACGGTTGCAGATGGCAATGGCGCTGTGGTGAGTAAAAACTTAATTATAACCACTAATTTGTCGACTAATGCTGATCGCGCTTATTACTACTATGCCAGTGATGAATCGCATTTAAAGCAGGCGGAGTTACTTGCAAGCGAGTTACAAAATGATATTAATCTAAGCGCAATAAATGCATCGCTTGCAGTAGGTTATGCACAAGCTGGATTAAATAGTGAAGTTACACGTTTAACCTCGGTTGATAAAATAGCGCGTAATAATATACGCGCTATTGCCTTGTTAGAGGTAGCTACCTTATATAGTAAGCAAGGCAATAACGAGCAGGGTAATGAACTGCGTTTAACAGCAAAAAACCTTTATGCAGAGTACGTTGCAGCCAAAGGAATTAGTGCCTTTAATAGTGAGGATCAGCGTTTTTATAATGATTTAGCTTTGTCTTACTTACAGGCGGGTGAGTCTGAGTTGGCAAGTGTTAGTTTTAATATTCTCGATATTTTATTTAGCTCGGCGCTAGGAGAGGAGCAAACAACGCAAGCCTTATTGCTTTTTTTTGGTTATCGCGACCGAGTAGAGGATGTGGTTAATAATTGGCGTCAATCTCGAAACCAAGCCGACTACGATTATGCACTTAGTATGGCCGATAGGTTGTATCGTTATGCCAATATGATTGGCTACAGTTATGTAAAAAATAATAAAAATGGCAATCAAGGAAAACCCTATTTTAGCTCACGCCAAGCAGCGCTGAGTAATGTTATGGCAAACTACCTGGCGTTAAATGCAACACAAAAAGCCAAGTCAGTACTGGCCGATATATTTGCTTTATATGGGGTTGTTAATATAGACGCAGATTATCCGCGTACAGCTAATCAATATGCAAACGTAACCAGCATGGAATACCCGTATGGCTTAATTAACACCGCAGCATACTTTGTGCAGCTTTATCCGGCACTTGATGTTGAAAGCAAGTTTTTAAGCGCCTTTGAAAAAGACAGTAGTCATTACCAGTTAGCTAAAAATAAGGCAGCAGATGCACAATTGCTAGCACATGTACGTAATTCGGCCGATATAGATAGTAGCTTGCAATTAATTTTAGCAACACGTGATGCTAATAATTTACGCCCACTGTTTACTCAGCTAGTTGCATTTAATGCGAGTAAACTAGGTGCCTCGGGAATTTATATTGAGTTAGGGAATTATGACGCGGCAGCTAAGTTTATTGCCACAGGCATTGAGTTACTTAGCTCTGAAGCATATTTAGCACAGAATATTAAAAACCACGTATTTGTTACTGGTGCTACAGGGTGTCAGCTTGCGTTAGAGCAACTACTCACCATTATAAATATTACACATGACGAAAAGTACCAAACTCAAGCGGCCAACACACTACAAACATGCCGCGAAATAGCATTAACAAAATACAGCCAAGTAGATGGTATTAACGTATTTAAAGAGGATGTTGTTGATGCCAATATCGATCTTATTCCTTATCACCAAGCTTTAGGTCAAACCGCCGAAGCCGCGCCATTAGTTAATAAAGTGCAGCAGTATATTGCAACTTACACTGAGCAAGCGCTAATACAAAAAATTACGGATATTGGTAAGTTGGGCAGTGCGCTTGGCTTAAATGGTCAGTTTGCTTTAGCAAACCAGTATTATGCGCAATATATACAGCTGGTAATACAGGGTGAAGAAAAGGTCGCTCTCGCTGAGCGTTTTGCTCTTAGTGAGAAATTTTTTGATGGCTCTAGCAAATCAAAAATTAACTTTAAGCAGTACTTAAATCAGCTGTTGTATGTAGCGGGCACAAAAGCAGAATATGCCTCATTAATTACTGCAGCTAAAAGTATGTGGGCAGAGCTTATTGATTGGAATTTGGCGCGCTTAGAAAGTGCTTCATTGCAGTTACAAGTGCGTTATTTGCCTGTGTTTGCAGATCAATACGCCCAGCTTACTATGTTTAAAAGTGCTTATAAATTAACAGAAAAAGAAGTTTTAGGTGTAGTAGAAAAAGACGCTATAGCAACAAATGTTATAGGCCGTTTGAGCCGTTTTGACGCCTTTATAGGCTCAGAGGTTGCCAGTGTTGACACTGATAACGATGGCAAGGCGAACTTTTTTACCGCCCATGCAAGCGCACAAATGATTGCTAATTCAGGGATAGAATTAGACTTAGATAGCGACAACGACGGTGTCAACGATGACAGTGATGCGTTTCCATTAAATCCGAATCGACATTAAATGCAATATTTAACATTTATAGCGCTAGCTTGTACTTCGCTCACGCATGTTGCAGCTGCAGCGCAAAGCACAGTGCTAGATGAAGCAAGTGCAGCAGAGAAAACACCGGCTAAAGTAATTGCTACAAGTCACTATCAACAATGTAAAAAAAATACTGATACTTGCAGCGAAAATATCGAAATTATAGAGGTAACAGGGCAGCGACCAAACCCTATTTCGGTAAGTAGCCAAGGGGTGTATACCCTTGACAGAAAAATGCTGCGAGACTATCGCTTTGGTAATGGTAACTTAAACGATGTTTTAGGGGTTTTACCTGGTGTGCAGTATGGTGAAACTGCTTATGCTGCGGATCAGGTTAGTAATATTAAGCCATCGGAAGTGTCGCTTGCAGGTGCGCAAGGTAATGCTACAGGGTATTTAATTGATGGATTATCTAATAACTCAAACCTTAATAATGACAGCGCCAATTTTGACAAAAACTTAGCGCAAGATGTAAGTGGTCACACTCAAGCTGTTTTTTTAAATTTAGATTTAATTGACCATTTAGAAGTATACGACAGTAACATACCGGCAAAATACGGTAATTTTACTGGTGGACTAGTTAAAGCCGAAACCCGAAAAGCGGGCGATAAACTGCAATTTGGCATTAATTATCGGCAAACGAGTGACGATTGGGTTGAGTATCATAAGCTTTATGCCCCCGACTTTAGTGGCGATAACGAACTTAACAGTGCTATTTTTAATAAGCGTGATTTAAGTACCTACATTGCTACCCCACTAACCGATAAGCTGGGGTTTATTGGCCAATTTCAATATACGCAATCACAAGAGAGCCTACAGCAATTAGGGCAAACACGACTACAGCAGCAAACCAATTATAACGGTTTAGTAAAACTAGATTATGCAGCAACCGCTAACGATGACTTTTCATTTAGCTTTTTATTTGCTCCTTATAAAGGTGATTACTTTGATGTAAATGCTAAAAACAGTGATTACAACATTGAAGGGGGAGGCAATAACGCATCACTTACTTGGCAAGCAGATAGGAGTTGGGCTTATATTAAAACCCAGCTTGGTTATAGCGATAGTCGCAACAGTAAAAACACCAGTTCGATACGTTATGCTTGGCTAAATATACCGGGTACAGATTGGGGTAATATTGATGGCTCTATTACCAGTTTAGAAGGCGGCTTTGGCGATATAGAAAAGCGACAACAAACGGTCAGTTTAAAACAAGATTTCGAGCTTGCCAGTAAGACATGGCTGGGCGCTTATAGTAATTTATCGTTTGGTTATGAGTTAGCTCAGCAAAACTCAGTATTTGACCGCCTAGAAGATGCAATTGTATATAATGGCGCTATTGTGTCGCCGCAAATAGATTGTGCAGGTTATACACTTGACTGTATTGAAACGCGTTTATATCAATCAGTGGCAGATATAGAAGCAAAACTTGGACACGCACTTGATTTATCAAATCCCGATGACTTTTTAATTTATCAAAATAACTTCGCTACAACAGGGCAGTATTTTCAATATCGCCAAATTACACCTAAATCAACAGCTAGTGTAAAGCTTAATCAATTGTCGGCTTATGTAGAAAATGAATTTGAATGGCAAAATTACAGTTTAAATTTAGGAGTGCGTTACGATTATAACGATTTTCTTAAAAACCATAATTTTGCCCCACGACTACGTGGCAGCGTATCGGTATTTAATGATCAAGGTAAAATAGTGCTCGGTGCTAATCGGTATTATGCAGACGACTCAATTAGTTATAAGCTAAACCAAGCCATGCAGCCTAGCTATACCGAAGTGCGGGCTATCTATCAGCAACAGCCACAGCAATGGCAAGCGCAGTTAAGCAACCGCGGCTATCGTTATGTTTACTCTGATTTAAAAACGCCGTTTAGTGATGAGCTGTCGGCTGCTTATCGTCATCAATTACTAGGCGGAACGCTGGAGTTAAAATGGCTGTATCGAGAGCAGCAAGATGCGGTTAACCGTGTAAAAGGCACTAACGATGTAGGCGAAGCCACTTTATTTGGTGCTAACTCGGGCAGTAGCCGGTATCAGCGTTATACCTTGTCTTGGATGGCAACTTACAATAATCAACATGTTGAATTTAATGTATCGCATGCAACTAATACCACCAGTCGCGAGCAATTTGATGGTGAACCGCGCTCTTTTAATGGCGATGGGGACGCTTTTTTAGATTTTTCGTATGATGATAATGAGTTGGTTTTTTTACGTTCTGATCATTACGATATTGCCGGAAGTACTAATAAAGCTAATTATTATTTAGTAACTCGACATGATATGGAGTTAGAAAAACAAGACTTTAACCGCCCGGTGATTGCAAATTTAAGCTGGGGTGGGCAGTGGGATAATTGGACGCTATCGGCCTACGCACGTTACAACGGTGGGCAAGATGCTATTTACGCCACGAGCAAAACGCAATCAATTAAAGAAGCCAGTAATATTTGTGATGGATGTGCGCCAAATCGCCGTGAGTACCCTGTGTACCGTATTGAAAAACGCCCTGCATTTTGGCTGTTAAATACCAGTGTTAAATACACTGTGGCGGTAGCTAATAACTACCAAATAACTTTGAGCTTTGAGGCGGAAAACATCTTAAATAAACGTACCTATCAAATTAGCCCGTATAATACAGGCATTGAGTTAGGACGTCGGTTTTGGCTAGGGGCCAATATTAATTACTAACAGATTGAACTGTAAGGTTTTTTTATTTCTCTAGTCAGGTGCAATTAACGGTGAAAGTAGCTACTAGAGATAGACTTTTTATCCAGAGCTCTGGTTATTTACTGTTATAGCTGTGGTTTAGCCCCGTAACTTGACACACATTTACTTAAAACACGATAAAAACTTATGCGCTTATTATTTATTAATATCTTATTTTTTGTTGCTACTTGGTTTAACTTAGCCAATGCAGATTCAATCGATTTTACTCAGTTACGTGAGCAATATTTAAAGCCGCAAGAACAGTGGCCTAAGCCCAATTTAGATGCAGATATTACCCATGCTGAAATTACACTTTTACCAGAGGTAACATTTCCTAAAAACAATCAATTTAGTGCCGCAAAAATGCGTTTAGGCGAGCAGTTGTTTAACGACCCTAAACTATCTCGCTCTGGGCAAGTGGCTTGTGCGAGTTGTCACGATCGAGATTTAGGTTGGGCTGATGGCCGCAAACTTTCTTTTGGACACGATAGGTTAAATGGCAAGCGTAACGCACCAAGTATAGAAAATGCAGCATTTTGGCAGTCTTTATTTTGGGATGGACGCGCGCAAACTTTAGAGCAGCAGTCGTTAATGCCCGTTGAAGATCCCGTTGAAATGAACTTTACTATTGCAGAGCTAGAAGCGCGGATCAATCAAGATCAAGCTTATCAAAAAAAGTTTAACCAGGTATTTGGGCAAAGCGAAATAACCGCTACACGCATTGCCCAAGCTCTTGCTACCTACCAACGCACTATAGTGTCGCGCAATTCGGCCTTTGATTACTTTGTAAAGGCTGGTGAAACTCAAGATAAAAAATTAAAGCAACAGCTACAACAAAAACTCAGTGATCAAGCGTTGTGGGGGCTGCACTTATTTAGAACTAAAGCACGGTGTATTAATTGCCATTCTGGAGCGCTTTTTTCAGACAATAAATTTCATAATTTGGGGTTAACTTACTATAAACGAAAGCGTGAAGATCTTGGTCGTTATAATGTGACCAAAAACCCTGACGATATAGGCAAATTTAAAACTCCCAGCTTAAGAAATGTGATGAATAGTAAGCCGTGGATGCATAATGGTGTGTTTCCTTCTATTGCGGGTGTTTTAAATATTTATAATGCTGGTGGCTTTGTTTTTAATAAAGATCCTAACGATCCTTTGTCACCACAAACATCTAAAATACTGCAGCCTTTATCGTTAACGAGCAAAGAAAAAAAAGCTCTTGAGGCATTTTTACACTCTATTACTAGCGCTCCGGCTGCGGGTCCGCACAAAACGTTTATAGTACAAGAGCTAAATGAGGTATAACGTTTTAAGTTATTTAGAGAAGTTTATAAACATTATTTCTTAGCTATAAATGCAATACTAAACTTTTACTATTACCTTGTGCTTCTTGGGATCTTAGACAACACTTTAGCTAGTAATTTAACTAGCGAGTGCGTTATGCAAAAGGGTAAGCTTAAGTTTATTAACCGCTTTAAGGCTCATCTTGTTGTGTTGCTAAATTTAATTATATTAGCGGCAACTCGCTGGGTTGCTCATTTAGCAACCCGAGTAGCGTCATTGAAATCAAGGTTTAATGTAAAGCATAAAGTAGAGGCAGAAACAGCGCCTACTAATACTTTAGGTAATGACCGCCTTTTAAGTGAGAGTAGTACGGCAGCAGCTTATAATATATTTGCCCTGATCGAGTGTCATTGTCATTTTGATCCCAGTACTGATCTAGAAGCTAGTTTTAAAATTCTACTTGCAAAAAACTTACCTGCGTTAAACTATATTTCAGTTAAATTATTAAGTGCGGGTAACTTAGCGGTAACCATAAAGCATATTCCAATCATTAAGTTAGAGCTGTACATTGAGTGCTTAAATTTTTGTGCACTAACAATATGTAAAAAGCATCAAAAACACTTAACGGCAAAAAATGTAAAAATAGGCCTGTGTAATTACAGAGCAAGTGCTAATCAAACACTGGTTTATCAACAAGCAAAATCTGCGTTAACTTTATCGCAGCAAAGCCCATTACAGCATTGTCATCGCTTGGGAATAAGCCATAGCCGAGTAAATATATTTTCGAATAACCAAATAATAAAAAGCATTAAAAAAAATAAGTTTGTAATTTATTTTCAGCCTTTATTTGAGCTCGATAGTGGGCGTATTTTGCAACATGAAGTGTTGATTAGAGTACGCGGTGGCGCTAATGAGTTACTGCTAGCTAATGCTGGCATTAATCAGCTAGATAATGATCAAGACGCATTTTTATTTGATCAAGCAATTATCATCAAAGTTAAAAAGCTATTACTAGCAGATACTTCAGCCGCAATTATTAGCATTAGCTTACATCCTAAAAATTGGTTTAACAAAGCGTTTTGGCAATGGCTAATAACGCAAGTAAGCGATTTTAAAATAGAGCATAAACTACAATTTGAAATAAATGCAGCAGACTTTTTTAAATATCAAATACGTTTACAAGGCGTATTAAAAATAATAACTAAGCTAAATTATCAGATTATTATTGATGGTATTAAAAGTAGCGACCATATTATTCAACTGGTTAATTATCCACAAGTTTTAGGAGTTAAATTAGCCTACGATTTAGTGCACTCAATAGAGGCAAGCGCGCATCAACAAAGTTGTGTAAAAAACATTGTAAATGCGTGCCAGTTATTAAGTATAGCGGTATTTGCTAGTGACGTAGAAACCAAACAAGAGCTACAAATGCTTACTATTTTAGGGGTAGATGCCGCGCAGGGGTTTTATTTTACGCAGTTGTTGCCTGATTTTACACAAACCGTATTTCATTAATTTTAAATAAGTCCTCTGTATTTTAAACCATCTAATCCTTGTAACCCACCCGTATGAACCGCAATAATTTTACTGCCTGGCGCAAAGTAGTCCTGCGCAATTAATTGCCACAAAGCATGCATCATTTTACCAGTATAAATAGGCTCTAATGGCAGTTGGTGCTCAGTTTTCATGTATTGGCAAAACTGCCAAAGTTCGGCAGAAAACTTACCATAACCACCACCATGAAAATCACATAATAATTGCCAATTAGTTTGTGAAGCGGCTTTAGGGCTAAGCGCTTTAATTTCATCGCGTAAATAGTCTGCTTGTTTTAGTACCGCAATTCCCAGTACCGTTGTATTAACTGAACTGCCTTCAATAAGTCCCGCTAAGGTGCCACCGCTTCCTGTGGGGCAAACTAAGTAGTCGTGCTTAGGTAAGCTCAGGGCAAGCTCTTTACAACCCTCAAGCGCCAGTTTATTTGTCCCACCTTCAGGTAAAATATAGGCATTAGGGAAACGCGATTGTAACTGCGCTAAATAATCGCTTTGGTTACGTTGTTTGTACTCTATACGTGTGATTGGGTGTAGCTGCATACCACATTGCTGTGCGAACAAAAGTGTAGGATTGTTAGGGTCTAGTTCTGGGCCGCGAATAATCCCGTGCGTTTTTATATTAAAAAACTTGCCAGCCGCCGCACACGCATGAATATGATTAGAAAAAGCACCACCAAAAGTGAGTAATTCAGTTTTTTTAAGCGCCTGCATCTGGGCTAAATTGTATTTAAGCTTTCGCCATTTATTTCCACTTATGAGGGGGTGGAGTAGATCATCGCGCTTAACGCCTAAAAATATATTTTTGCGCTTTAATAAATCACTATCTATTTGTTGTATTTGATTGTTTTCATTTATTTTAAGTTTATTTAACATTATTTGTAATAATCACTTGGCAAAGTAATGAAAATGTACGACAGTTAGTACATCGACTAATAATAATAGTAGCTATATGAAAAGAAAACTGTTTTCACTGTTTTCCTTGTTCAAGCGTAGTTTAGATAAAAATACAGTTGTAGGTGTAGCAACATATGCTAATACCGTTAATGCAGTCTGTTTAAAAAAACAGTATGGACACTGGAAAATACACAAATATCACAGTGTAGAGATCACTGAAAAACATGACTATACTGCTGCAATTACGCTATGTACGCAACAGGTTAGTAGTGATGTGTGCGCAGTGAACTTAGTTATTCCTCATTCTCTTTATCAAATTGTACAAATAGAAAAACCCGCACTAAGTGATGAAGAGATCATTCAATCGCTACCGTGGACAACGAAAGATCTAGTCGATATTGATCCTGAAAATATTGTTGCTGATTTTATTGATTATCCAATTACATTGCCGATGCAAAGTAAAAAAATGAACGTGTTTATTACCAGTAAGCTGCAGTTATTGCCGTTTATAGATAGTTTTAAGCAGGTAAAGCCTCTTTTACGCACTATGACATCAGAGGAAATGACTCTTGTAACTCTACTCGGCACGAGTAAAGACGCCCACATGCTCATTGTGCAGCATGCCAGCTTTGAGCCACGTATTTTAATTATTCGCGATGGGCAGCTATTACTTACTCGGCGTTTAAATGGCTTACTGGGTATGTCAGATAAAGATCAAAGCCAAGAGTTGGTAGAGGCATTTGGACTTGAAATTCAGCGTTCTATGGACTTTTTTGAGAGCCAGTTGAAGCAGCCACCTATTCGCAGTATTCAGCTACAGTGTGACGATTTGACGTCACTAACACTTAGAGCAGAGTTGGCTGAGTTTTTACAAGTTAAAGTGATTGATTTTAAACCAACCCTAGACCTAGCACAGCAATTAGAAACGCAATATTACTACGCATTGGGTGCGGCTTATCAATTAACTGAGCCGGAGTCTGTGATATGAAAACCCGGATTAACTTTTATCAAAAGTCCTTACGTGTAAGGCGTGATCCAGTATTACTGCAAAATATGCTAATACTGTGGGGTGGCGCGTTAATTATTATTGCTATTGTGTGGTCACTTTATGCCTACAAAGAACATGCAAACCATATACTTTTACAGCAAAGTAAAGTGCAGCTTAAGCAAGCTAAAACTCAGCTAGAAGTGGTAAAACAGCAACTTGCCGATAAACAAAATAAAACATTATTAATAAGTGAATTAAAAACACTACAGCAAGAAATACAGCATAAACAACAAGTGTTTAGCTACTTAGCGCAAACATCAGCACAATCTAAAACCGATTATGCCGAAGTAATGCGAGATTTAGCGCAATATCATGAATCGAATATTTGGCTTACCGAAATTCAGTTTATAGGCCAAAAAGTTACTTTGCATGGGCAAACCTTACAGTCTAAGTATTTACCCATTTGGTTTAGTAATTTAAAGCAATCCACTTTTTTTGCTGATAAAGAGTTCTCAGTGCTGGAGCTAGCTACTGAAGATGGGGTTAGCGAGTTTAACGTTGCCACCGACCTGAGCGGTAAGGGAGTTAAGCCATGAGCCAAAATAAAGAGAGCAAAAAAACAAGTTGGCCTACTTGGGTTAAGTATCAAGCGCAGTTTGCGGCATTGCAAAAACGTGAGAAGTACTTAACGCAGTTTGTTGGTTTGTTAATCATTATTTACTTAGGTTTGTTATTTTTTATTTTTCCACAGCAAGATGCAGTTAGTCGAATTGAGTCGCAGCAGCATTCAATATTGCAAGAGTTACAGCAAGCAAACGACCAACTTTCTATGTTAGAGCAGGCGCTTAGCCATAACTATACCCAAGTTTTACAACAGCAAATAGCGCAAGCAAAACAACGGCAGCAGCTCATTAATAAACAGCTTAATACCTTTAGCCAAGGGTTTATTGCTGCTAAAAAAGTGCCCGCGGTATTAAAAGACTTATTAATTAACAGCACCGAAGTGCAAGTTGTGAGTTTTAAAGTAAAGCCAGCTAAAGCAATTGATGTAGAAAAACTAGGGGAAAATGATACACAAACGCTATTTTTTGAACATCAAATGGTGCTTACCTTACACGGTAGTTACTTTAATTTAATGCAATATTTAGCTGCGTTAAAAAGTAATCAAAACAAATTATTAATTCAAGAGTTTAGCTATCAGGTACAGACGTATCCGCAAGCTGAGTTAACTTTGCAAATTGCTACGGTGAGCGCGAATGAAAAATTTATTGCGTTATAGTTTTTATATTTTAATGGTGTGCCTTGTCACACCTAGTGCTGCAGCGCAGCTACTGGATCCAACTAAGCCCGCAATGTTTATCAGTAATGGCGTAGTGGTTGCACAAAAAACGGAGTTTAAGCTGCAATCTATTATTAAAAATAGTACGGCATATAAAGCGATTATTTCAGGGCATCTATATAAAGCAGGCGATGCTATAGAGGGGTTTCGAGTGCTAAGTATCAACTCAAAACATGTTGTGTTAGCTAATGATGATAAGCAAATAAAATTAGAATTATATGACTATAAAATTAAAAAATAATTTATCTAGCCCATGGTTGGTGCTTTTATTATTACCGACGTTTTTAACTGCTTGCCATAGCTTTAAGCCGGGTAAAGAGCTTAAATCGCATATTGGACAAGAGTTTGCGGCCGATTCAGCTCAAGCTAAAACTATTGCGCCACTAGAGATGCCCAATGAATTAGCACAAAGCTTATTATCATCAATTAATAACGAGCAAAGTCTGAGTGATGACTTGGCTATAAAGCGTTTTGATGTGGCCGCTAATGACGTTGAGATGGGAGCATTTTTTGCAGGGCTAACCGACGGTACGCCTTTTAGCGTAGCAGTTCATCCTCAAGTAAGTGGCACTATTAGCCTTAATTTAAAAGGGGTTACATTTGATGAGGTGATTGCGGTTATTAAACGCATGTACCCGTTAGATATTGTAAACGAAGGGCGCATTGTGCAAGTGCTGCCCGCGATCATGCGCACCGAAACTATTCCTGTTAACTATTTAATGATGCAGCGCCATGGGCAGTCAACCGTGAGTGTCGTGGCCGGTGGTGTGAGCCAATTAGCACAAAATAGCGGTAGCTCCAGTGGTGGTTCAAGTAACAGTGGACAACAAAATAATGAGTTTGGTGGTGGCAGTCAAAATTTAGATTTAAACGGTTCACGTATTCAAACAATTAATAAAAACGATTTTTGGCAAGAGCTAGAAGTAGCGCTTAAGTCGCTCATTGGTGCTAACGATGGCCGCTATGTTATCACCAGTCCTCAAGCCAGTTTAGTTACCGTAAATGCTTTGCCAAGTGAAATTAGCCAGCTAAAAGAATTTTTACGCCAAAGCCAAGAAAACCTGCAACGCCAAGTAATTCTTGAGGCAAAAATTATAGAAATAACGCTAAAAGATGAGTACCAGCAAGGGGTTAACTGGGAGCGTATATCAAGCGGTTTAGGCAGCAGTATATCCTTTGCTACTACGGCAGGTAATTTTGGTAATAACCTTTCAGCATCGCTTGGCGGGGTATCGTCGTTAACCATTGAACGCGGCGATTTTAACGGCGTGATTAATTTATTGGAAACCCAAGGCGACGTACAAATGTTGTCAAATCCTAGGGTTACAGCCACTAATAATCAAAAAGCAGTGATAAAAGTAGGTCAGGACGAGTATTTTGTTACTAATGTGTCGAGCACCACAGTAACCGGAACCTCAACCACCACTTCGCCTGAAATTGACTTAACGCCGTTTTTTTCGGGGATTGCTTTAGATGTTACGCCACAAATAGATAAGTATGGCTCGGTTATTTTGCATGTCCATCCGTCGGTAACCGAAACCCAAGAGCAGCTAAAGGTAATTACCTTAGATGACCAACGCTTTGAGTTGCCGCTTGCGCAAAGCAATATTAGAGAGTCAGACACTGTTATTCGCGCTCAAAGCGGTGAAATAGTGGTTATTGGTGGCTTAATGCAAACCTCAACGCAGGACGAAGAAACCAAAACACCTATTCTTGGCGATATTCCCATATTTGGTAATTTATTTAAAAACATACGTAAACGCCAAGAGAAAAAAGAACTTATTATTTTGATCCGCCCAACAGTGGTTATGCCCGACACTTGGAAAAAGCAGCAAGCCGAAAGCCGTCAGCTTTTAGACACTTGGTATAAGAACTAATTATGTATTTAAGCTTTTTTAACCTAAGTGAAATGCCTTTCACCTTAACCCCTAACACCGAGTTCTTTTGTGCGCTTGCGCCGCATCATGAGGCAATGCAAGTGCTTACAACTGCAATAGCAATGGGTGAGGGGTTTATTAAAGTGACCGGTGAGGTTGGTACAGGTAAAACCTTACTGTGTAGGAAGTTACTTAATCATATTGAGCATGACTACACAGTTGCTTATTTACCTAACTCATATTTAAGCCCAGAAGAGTTACGCTGGGCGCTGGCTATAGAGCTGGGAATGGACGTAGACAAAGCGTTAGATCAGCAAGCGCTAAGCCAGCTTATAAACCATCACTTATTGAGCTTACAAAGCGACAACAAGCGGGTGGTTTTACTAATAGACGAAGCGCAATGTTTGAGCTGGGAGACCTTAGAAGCGTTACGACTATTTACCAATTTAGAAACCGAAAGTGAAAAATTGATTCAGGTGGTGCTTTTTGGACAACCCGAGCTTGATGAAAAACTAGCCAATAATAAGGTAAGGCAATTACGCCAACGAATTAGCTTTTCGTATGCGTTAAGACCAATGACAGCAGCAGAGGTTATTTATTATATAAACCACCGGCTACAAGTGGCGGGTTTTAATCAGCCCCCTTTATTTAATAATCGAATGGGGTTAAAAATTGCACGTGCGAGTAGAGGCATTCCACGTTTGGTTAATATTTTATGCCACAAAGCGTTATTGCAAGCTTATGGAGAGGGCTTAAATGCAATAACTACGCGCCATATTCAGCTGGCAATAAAAGATACCGAAGATTGTGCTAAATACAGAGTGGGTTATTACTGGAGCTATAGTGCTATTACGATAAGTGTTATCGCTATTGCTGCAATTTGGGTATGGAGGCAGTGGCTATGAGCGTTATTAATAATATGCTAAAAAATATTGAACAGCGCGAGGCCAAGCAAGTTACCCAGCAGCACGCGGTTGGTGTAAATGTTACCCCAGTGTACGACCTACAAAATTTAGTATTTAAAGCGCTGGTGATTGCCACTGTAATAAGCATAGTTATTGCTGCTTATTTACTTTTACCGGCAGCGGCGAGCAATAAGCCAGCACAGGATGAATTATCGGTTACGCTAACCTCGGCATTACCACCAGAAGAAGTAAAAGCAGGGGCAACGGCTAAAAAAAGTGTAGCTAACACGATTATTGTGACTGACGAAATAGCAAAAAATAGTAATGTGCAGCCAGAAATTGCGACTGTTTTAAATACCCAACCTGGCGTTAAAGTAGCGAATGTTGTTGGCAAAGCAGCCCCGCAAAATATTGATGAGGCTGAGCAGTTATTAGTAAATAAATTAATAAATGATGCCGCCGCTGTTAATAACTCTCAGCCACAAGCGTTGGGTGAAAGTAAGGACGTAACTGCAGCTAATAAAAATTTACCTGCTGTGGCGGCTGTTGTGAGTAGTTTGCCAAATATTGAGCCAAGCCTTGAGCCAAACCTTAAAGTATCTAAAGCTAAGCCAGCTAACGTAATGATTAAAAGCTCATCTAAAACTAAATCTCAGCAAGTATTAATTGCTGAGCAATTGCTTGCGGCTAAGCAAGCAATACAGTTTGGTTTGTATAGTGAAGCAATAAGCGACCTGAATAATATTTTAGCGCAATCAAAGCAGCATATAGAAGCGAGAAACTTACTCGCGGCAACTTATTTTAAGCAGCAAGATATAAGCTCAGCGCAACAGGTTTTACAAGCGGGTATAAGTCAAAATCCTGATGTATTGCAATGGCGTATTATGCTTAGCAAAATTCTAATCATGCAGCAGCAGTACGACGATGTATTAAAACTACTCAGTGATGATTTTGAAACACAAGCAAACTTTGAATTTTGGGTGCTACAAGGTACGGCTGCACAAAGTGCCAACCAGCATAATAAAGCCCTTAATAGCTTTAAGCAGTTAACTAAATTACAGCCCAGTCAAGCTAAGTGGTGGCTAGCGTTAGCAACCTCTAAAGATGCATTAGGCGAGTACCCCGATGCTAAGCATTTATATAAAGTAGCACTTGATTTAGGGGGGTTAAATACAGCCATGACCCAGCATGCATTACAGCGTTTAGTAGCGCTGAAGGAGGCCGTATGAGACCTAGTTTAAAAATGCGTTTAGGGGATTTACTTGTTCATGAGCATATGATCACCGAAGCACAGTTAAGTGAAGCCTTAAATGTTCAAGCGGCTACGGGTCGTAAACTGGGCTCTACCCTAATCACACTTGAATTTATTAGTGAACCACAATTACTACGCTTTTTAGCGCAGCAGCTTAAAGTTCCTTTTTTAGATATTTCGCAGCGTAGAATATCACCGGATGTATCTAAGCTTTTATCAGAAGTGTACGCACGGCGCTACCGAGCGTTAGTTATTGAAGACAACGGCGACTCAGTTTTAGTTGGGATGAGCGATCCTGCTGACCTAAGAGGGTTAGATCAACTTGCTCCTATACTCGCCCCAAAGCGAATAGAATTAGCGGTTGTGCAAGAAAGCCAAATAATGGCGGCATTTGACAACGTATACCGTCGTACAGAAGAGATCACTAGTTTTGCAGAGCAATTACACGAAGAATACCAAGATGTAGAAGAATTCGATCTTAATTCACTCGGTGACGAAACATCCGATGCTACCGTGGTTAAGTTGCTGCAATCTATTTTTGAAGATGCGGTGCAAGTACGTGCCTCAGATATTCATATTGAGCCCGATGAAGGCTTATTACGTATTCGCCAGCGGGTTGATGGCGTACTGCAAGAGCATACCTTAAATCAGGTGAAAATAGCCTCAGCTTTAGTACTGCGTTTAAAGTTAATGTCGGGGTTAGATATTTCAGAAAAGCGCCTGCCACAAGACGGCCGCTTTAATATTAAAGTGCGTAGCCACAGTATAGATGTACGACTCTCGACCATGCCGATTCAACATGGCGAATCTGTAGTGATGCGCTTGCTCGATCAATCAGCCGGATTATTATCGTTAGATGAAACTGGTATGCCGGCACATATTTTAAAACGGGTGCGCAGTATTATTAAACGCCCCCATGGCATGGTATTGGTAACAGGGCCAACTGGCTCGGGTAAAACCACCACTTTGTATGGAGCGTTAAGCGAGCTTAATCAACAAGAAAGTAAAATTATTACCGTAGAGGATCCGGTTGAATACCGAATTGGGCGTATAAACCAAGTACAGATAAATAATAAAATAGGCTTAAGTTTTGCGAGTATTTTACGTACCGCATTACGACAAGATCCCGACATTATTATGGTCGGCGAAATGCGTGACCAAGAAACCGTTGATATAGGCTTAAGAGCTGCATTAACCGGTCACTTAGTGTTATCTACATTACATACTAACGATGCCATTACTAGTGCAATGCGCCTTATAGATATGGGAGCTCCTGCCTATTTAGTCGCAAGCTCGTTGCGTGCCATTATTGCTCAGCGCCTGGTTAGGCGTGTATGCAGCGATTGTAAATCGCCGTATCAACCAGATCATCAAGAAAGCAGTTGGTTAAAGTACCTTGGCGAAAATACAACAGATACACAGTTTTATAAAGGACAAGGCTGTACTGCGTGTAATCATAGTGGTTATAAGGGGCGAGTAGGCATTTTTGAACTACTGGAAATGGATGATGCAATGATGGATGCCTTGCGTATTAATGACACGCAAGGTTTTGCTAAAGCGGCTAAAAATAGCGCTAATTTTATTCCGCTCTCAGCTATGGCACTTAATTATGCAAAACAAGGTATCACTTCTTTAGATGAAGTATTTAAGGTTGCAGAATACATCCCCGAAATAGTCGGAGGTGATGATGCAGCTATATAGCTATAAAGCAAAAGATGCCAAAGGAGTGTTAGTTAAAGGTCAGCTTGAAGCGAGTAGCCAGGCAGGCGTTGCTGATAACTTAATGAAGCGTCAATTTATTCCTATTTCAATTGCGCTGGTTGAAACTAAAAATAACATTAAAGTTTTTGACAATTTATTTAATGAAAAAATAGGCCTAGAAGACATGATTATGTTTTCTCGGCAAATGTATTCATTGTTAAAAGCGGGTATTCCTATTATTAGAGCCATGGTTGGTTTGGCGGATACCACCCAAAATAAAGCCTTTAAACAGGTGTTAATGGAAGTAACTAAGCAGCTAGAGCAAGGCCGTGACCTATCAAGCGCAATGTCGATGCACAATAAAGTATTTAGTCGTTTAACTATTTCTATGGTGATGGTTGGCGAAGGTGCAGGGCGTTTAGAAGATGCGTTTTATCAACTTGCTATTTATTTTGAAAAAGAACAAGAAACCCGCAAGCGTATAAAAGCGGCAATGCGTTATCCCACGTTTGTAATTTGTGCGTTGGTGGGAGCCATGATCATTTTAAATATTTTTGTTATTCCGACCTTTGCCAGCATGTTCGCTAAATTTAATGCTGATCTGCCTTTAATGACGCAAATATTAATAGCAACAAGCAACTTTTTTGTGAATTACTGGTGGTTATTAATTTTAATGCTGGTGGGCGCAATAATTGGCTTTAAGCGTTATTTAAATACCGTAACAGGGCGTTATAAGTGGGATAAATATAAGCTAAAAATTCCCTTTGTTGGCGATATTCTACAGCGTACTTTATTAGCACGTTATAGCCAATGTTTGGCAATGGTGCTGCGCTCTGGTGTGCCTATGACCACCGGATTATCGCTCACTGCGCACGCTGTAGATAATAGTTATATGGAAAAAGCCATTATTACTATGCGCCAAGATATAGAAAAAGGCGACAGTTTACTCAGGGTTTCAAGAGCCAGTGAGTTATTTTCTCAACTTGTACTGCAAATGGTTGCTGTGGGCGAAGAAACAGGTCGAGTTGATGAGTTACTCCAAGAAGCCGCAGATTATTATGAGCGTGAAGTTGATTATGACTTACGCAGCTTAACCGCCAAAATAGAGCCTATATTAACGGTGTTTGTGGCAATTATGGTGCTTATTTTAGCTTTAGGTATTTTTATGCCGATGTGGAATATGATGTCAGCGATTAAAGGTAATTAAAGTGAAGACAATAATTACTCGCTCAAAAGGCTTTAGTTTATTTGAGTTGATAATTGTTGTTGTGTTACTGGCTGTAATTTTAAGTTTTGCTATACCTAGGTATATAGATATTAAAAATCAGGCACATAGTGCAAATGTTGATGCAGTAGCTACAAGCTTTATGTCAGCGGTAGGTTTGGTGCGCGGGCAATGGGAATTGAATGGGCGACCCAAGGGGTTATTAAATAAAACGTTTGTTAATTATGGAGGAGTAATTGTTGGTGTCGATGGATTGATGGGGACACCAACAAGTGATGAAACAGAAAAATGGGATACTCGGGCACATGCTATTAATGCAATTAAATGTCGCCAGGTGTTAAATGTAATTTTACAAAATGCACCCAGCAGCACACTAAATACTGAGGAGTTAAGTTTAAAAGAGGTTAGTTTTTTAGTTAGATATAACGCAGCTAATACGCAATGTATCTATTATTCAACGCACACTCTTAGTTCTCAAAACATACCTATAAATGGTGCAATAGCATCAGCAACAGTGGGTTTTTCGTACTTACCTAAAACAGGCAAAGTACATATATTTAAAAATTAAGTAATTATTAAAAAAGAGGCTTACTTATGAAAACACAATCATTAAAAAATCAACCTTTGAATAAGCAAGCAGGTTTTACGCTTGTTGAGTTAATTATTGTTATTGTTATTTTAGGAATTTTAGCCGTAGTAGCAGCACCGCGCTTTTTAAACCTGCAAGGTGATGCGAACGCATCTACGCTAGAAGGACTACAGGGATCAATTCGCAGTGGCATGAATATAGTTAACGGTAAGTCGATTATTGCCAGTGAGCAAAAAGAAGCGACAGCAACTGTTGCAGTAGATACTGGAGATGTAGCAACTGTATACGGTTACCCTGCAGCGACACAGGCAGCGTTTGAAGCATTTTTAGATGTAAAATTTGCGGCTGATAACACTGCCGATTTTAATCTTGTTGAAATTACAACTGACAATAAAGTGATTATTTTCCCAAATAGTTATGTGCAAGCTGATGATTGTCGCATTGAATACACTCAAGCAACAGCTGCAGTTACAACAACAGCACCAATTAAAACAGTTGTTACAGCGCCTATAGTTACTTTAGTGACAGATGGCTGTTAATTACATAAATGATCAGCAGTGGTAAGCAGCAGCGCGGTTTTACCCTCGTTGAATTAATTATTACTTTAATTATTTTGGGAATACTGTCGGTAACGGCAGTTCCCAAATTTTTAGGTAGTTCAACCGAGGATGCGTACTCGTATCGAGACCGCACATTAAATGCACTGCGAACAGTGCAGTTACGTGCCATGCAAAATACGGCGACCACAAGCTGTCATAAGCTTTACATTACCGCTAGGTTAATTGCAGGGCCAACACCCGATACATGCTCAGGAGGGGCCGATATAAACAACAGTGAGCACCTAGTAATACAAATTAATAGCCAAAGAAGTGATATTACCTTTAACGCATTAGACAGTAACGGTAATGTGTTTACCCAAGTTAACTTTGATCCCCTTGGCAGGGTTGATCAAAACTGCACAACGCAATGTCGAATAAATATAGGGTTAGCCGCGGTATGCATTAGCGGTGAAGGGCTTATTTATGCCTGCCCTTAAACATAAGGGCTTTACCTTAATAGAGTTAATTGTTGGTATTGTGATGTTTGCAATCGCGCTGAGTATTATTACTGCACTTATTGCGCCTCAAGCTCAAAAAAGTGCTGAGCCTATTGTGGCATTACGTGCTTCGGAGTTTGGGCAATCACTCATGAACGAAATTCAAAGCAAATCGTTTGATGAATACAGTGAGCGAAGCGCTCCTTTTAGGCGTTGCGGCGAAATATCTTTGGGCGCAAAGGCTTGTACCGCAGCGGCAGACTTAGGCCCAGATAATTCAGAAACACGTACCAGTTATAACGATGTTGACGACTATATAGCACTTTCGGGGCAGCCAATAACCAATAGTTTGGGTGTTTTATTACCGCAATATAGTGGCTTTAGTTTGGTTGTTAAAGTGCAGTACGACAGTGATTTTAATGATGCCACTAGTAATGATGGCAGCACTTTTAAGCGCATTACTATAGAGGTTACTTCACCTCTGGGTGAGGTATACGGCTTTAGTGCTTATAAAGGGAATTATTAATGCATAGCATAACGCGACAATACGCATTTACCTTAATTGAGCTATTACTGGTAATGGTAATTTTAGGTATTTTAGCCGTTAGTGCATTTTCGTTTATTGGCGCAGGTGTAAGTATTTACGCTCAAGGCGTGGAGCGTCAAGAAGCAGTAGCGCAAGCGCGGTTTTTAATAACACGCATTAGTAAAGAGCTACGCGATGCAACACCTAATTCACTTAGGTTAAGCTGTGATAACGACAGTAAAGGGGCGTGTAATACTCATCAGTGCCTTGAATTTACCCCTTTTTTATCAGCTACTCATTATACTAATTATTTACCGACTACAGCCCCGTTTAATATTACCGCAGTTGATTTTGAGCTTAATAACTTAACTAAACCGCAAGTGGGTAACTGGGCAGCAGTTTATCCATTAAATAGCGATGATATATATAACGAAAACAATCATAAACGCTTACAAGTTTTAGCATTTAATAACACGGCAGGAAATGCTATTGATCAGTGGCAATTTAGTAAAGCATTTGCAGCAGAATCACCCAGTAAACGATTATATTTATTAGCTGAACCAGTTAGTTTTTGCGTAGAAGGGCGGTTTTTATATCGCTATACAAATTATGCTTTTAATAGCGCCCAGTCAGATGCGCCTAGCTTACAAGTAACCCCCGGTGTTAAGCGAGATTTATTGGGGATTTATATTGCAAATAACCTAGCAAGCAACTTGTTTTTTACCATAGAGCCGGTGGCCTTACAGCGAAATGCTGTACTTAATGTTAATGCACAAATGCGCTTTAACGAAGCCGAAGTAATGAACTTTAACCATGAGGTGCATGTGCCAAATGTACCTTAATAATTATCAGCAAATTACCCGCTCACCCACAAAGCAACAAGGTAACTTAATTGTTGTGTGTTTAGTGATTATTGTTGCCTTATTAGCACTTGGCTTAGCATTAGTTAAAGTGCTGAGCGGGGCCGCGCAGCAAAATACTATAGAATATTATGGCGCGCGAGCATATATGGCTGCACAAAGTGGTTTAGAAAGCGGTTTAACCGAATTATTTCCGCTTAATAGCGCTGCACAAAATTGTGCCTCAGTTACTACAAGCCGAACCTTTAAAACAAATTATTTATCGTTTTGTGATGTATCTATTAGCTGTACAGAGTACCTGGATTTACCCGATAGCAGTGCGCGCTCGGGAACGGTTAATATTTATTATTTACAAAGTAGTGCTACTTGTGCGCCAATTGATTGCCCATTGGGGGATGCATGTAGAAAAGATTACTGGCAAACGCAACGCACATTAAGTGTAGAGGCTAAAACGTTACCATGATAAAAAATACTCTCGTGCTTATATGCTTAGCAGCGTTTTTATTTAGTAATAACAGCAATGCTGCAGCACCTAAAATTGAAGGGCGTTTTATTGAATTACAAAATACCTACACATCACCGGTATGGACAAAGGTTAATTTCCAGCAGCAATATATAACTCCTCCAGCTGTTTTTATGCTTTCAACTAACCAAGGTGGTAACCCAGCAATTATTCGAGTTAAAAATATCACCACTACCGGGTTTGAAGCGCTTCCTTTGGAGCCCTCCGGTGAGGATGGTGCGCATATTAATATGGGCGCACATTATTTAGCGGTGGAATACGGGGTTCATGAGTTCCCCGACGGCACCATTATGGAAGTAGGGAGCACCGATTTACAGCTAGAGGTACAATATGGTGCCAAATCTGGTTTTTCTCCATTTACTCCAAAGGGCTATAAGCCGCTTACTTTTGCCCATTCGTTTACCCAGCGGCCAAATTTATTTCATTCACTACAAACGCTTAATAGCTTAGATAGTAACCCTCCTGCACAAGCTTTGGTGCCCTTTTTAACTATTGCGGTAGAAACAGCCTCGTTATCTACTAGTGGAGTAAATATTGCGCTAGAAGTTTCTGAAACGGCATTCGGTATAATTAAAAGCGAAAAAGTAGCATATTTAGCGGTAGAGCCAGGGGCTAATCGCTCATTCACAGATGATAATGACGTGGAAGTTATTTGGGAGAGCTTTTTTACTGGTTTTGCTGTAGATGGTTGGAACGATGGATGTAATTATTTTAATTTTATTAATCGTTATTCGCAATCGCCTTTAGTTGTTGCAAGTAAAAACTCGCGTGTAGGGGACGATGGTGGCTGGTTGCGAAGTTGTAACTTAAGAGCTAACCGAGTCGGGTTGGTGGTCGATGAAGACCGAGATGGCGATAATGAGCGCTCTCACCCTAAAGAAGAAGTATCTATTTTAGCCATGACTAGTTCGTTTGTTTCTAGCGGCGAAATTTTAAGTTGTGACACCTTATTTCCAGGCGCGCTATCTACTTATAATGATGGTTTGGTGCAGTTAGTCCAAGGCGTTAAAGTAACAGACAATAACGCGCAATTTATTACGACTACTAATTTAACGTCTTTGGCACTAACTGACCCTGCGTTATGTAACGGCCAAGCTTGTTTAGCAAGTGGCAATAACTCTTTAACACCTAGCCAGGCAGCTCAAGTACCTACAGTGGCTAACGATGGCAGCTCTGTGGCACCAGTACCAGCCTCTTTAGCAGGAGATTATTTTTATGATGAGTTGCAGCTTGCTATGCTGGAGGATCAATACAGAGTAACGGCTCCTACGCGTATTTTTTTAAAAAACACGAGTTCGTTACTCTCAACCTCATTTTTAAATATAGGTAAAACCAATATAGTAGTAGATTCGGGAGCGTATCTTGCTATTTATGTTGATGGTGCAATTGCGATTGCCGCCAATGCCAATATAGCTGCTTATATTGTTGCTACCGGCGAGGTAAGAATAGCGCAAAATGTAACATACGAAGGCTCTATTACCTCAGGCACACAAATTATTACCGAGGGTAGCTCTACTTTCGATGCCATACCAGTACCAGATAATATTCCAGGCTTTTGTGGTATTTATAAACCTATATTGCTAGATCATTATCGAATATCAATGAGTGATAACCAAGGACTGACTTGCCAAGCTAAAGATATGGCTTTAACCGCCTGCGCAAATGATACTTGCGATGTTTTGTTTGATCAGCCATCAAGCTTAAATTTATCGCCAGATAATGGTGGTAAGCAGAGCTGGGTAACCGGTGAGAACATCAGCTTTACTGGTAGTACTAATATACAGTTTGCAAAACGTACCACTGGCAGTGCCACAATTGGTTATAACACTGCAGATCCATCTGCGCCGTTACGTTGTTATATTGGCGGTAAAAATGTTGGTTTAAGTGGCTGTAAAGTGGTGTTTTCGGACGCGGGTTTTATTTTTAAAAATGAAAGCGATAACAATACAACAATCCCTACCCAACTATCAGGTAAACCTTCAAATACAGGATTTAATGCAAAAGCATTAGCAATTCAAGCTGTAAAAACGAATACCGCCACGGGGGCGTGTGAAGCAGCGTTTCCTGTGGGGGCAGAGGTTGCTTTAGATTTAGCCTATACCTGTAGTGCAGGAGTAAGTTGCTCTGATCCGGTGCAGCTTAGCAATAATAATAAAGTATACGCGATTGAACAAAGTTATAAATCAGTGCCATTACAGTTTGATGATGAGTCTAAAGCGCAAATAGTAATAAATTACCCCGATGCAGCACAGCTTAGCCTTAATGCTAAAACTAATCTAATACTGGATCCGATTACTAACTTGTCGGTTAATTTAACCGGTAGCTCTAACGAGTATGTAGTAAAACCTTTTGGCTTGGCTATGAGCTTACCCAATGATGGGTTTGCAACAGATGCCGCGGGTAGCTTGTTTAAATTAACCGGAGAGACATTTGATTTAAAAATGAATGCGGTGCAATGGCGTGCAGGTCAAGACAACAACAACGATGGCTACCCCGATAACTACAGTGAGATTACTAACAACCCTATTGCTAAACATTTTATTAATGAGCAACCTTTAGTAACAGCGCAATTAAAGCTGCCCATAGCAGGTACTTCTGGAACACTTGCAGTCGTCAACACTGTTGCATTTAAAGATACAGGTAGTTTAAGTGAGTCAATTTCACAATATAGTTATGACCAAGTAGGGATTATTGATTTAATTGCTGGGCTAAACGATGGCGATTACTTTGGTGCGGGTGATGTTAAAGGCGAGCTTTATAATGTAGGCCGTTTTGCGCCATCGCAATTTAAAATAATAGGAGTGCAAGCTGCGGCCCAGTGTACTGATTATGGGAGTAATTTAACCTACCTCGAACAGCCATTTGAACTTGGCTTTACAGTGCAAGCACAAAACCAAAATAATCAGCTAATGAGTAATTACAGGGCTGGGTTTGATAAGTCGGTAGTGCAAGTTAGTGCTGAAAATAATGAAGCGGGTAATTACGTGCCAGCAAGTAGCTTTGCCAGTCGCCTAGTTAATTTAGGTGAAAACAATTGGGGCGATACCAATGACGGGCAATGGCAGATGAATCAAAGCAATGTTACCTTAAAAAGGCTAGGAGTTGATCAACCCGATGGCCCATTTGCTATGGTTAATTTAATGGCCACACTTACAAATATTGAGCGCGCTACATTAATTGATGCAAACGACAGCCCTAATACACAGGTAACCTGTAGCTCTAATTGCAACAGCGTACGACTAAACAGTGTGCCTATTGAGTTTAGGTTTGGCCGCTTAGTGTTAGGTAATAATGCAGGCTCAGATTTAGATCGATTACTCATCCCCATGGAGTCTCAATATTGGGATGGCAATGGGTTTGTAGTAAACAGCAATGACAACTGTAGTGTATTTCAACACCCTAAATTAAGCCAAGTATTGCCAGCTAGCCCAGTATTAACATATGAGTATGGTAATGGTGCAGCAGGGAAGTTAGAGGCGGGAGGATATCCAGTAAATAACGGTATTTATGCAAAGCCTAATGGCTCAGGAACATTCACTTTAGAATATAATACCTATGACTGGCTAAAATGGGATTGGCAAGGTGACCAATCTCAGCTGAATCCTTATGCTATTTTACAATTTGGCCACTTTCGAGGGAATGATCGGGTTATTTACTGGCGTGAAACACGTGAATAGTTGTAAACTTAGATAATAATTGAACAAAGCTTGTGTTTTGTGCTTCAAGTACATAGCATAAGGCTTTATTTTAGAAAAATAATAACGACCAAATAATTGCCGCTTTTTGGGACTGAATATATGCGAATTACTCCTTTATCTCTGTTAATTTCAGCTAGTTTGTTGGCTAGTAGTGCATTTGCACAAGACACAGCAACAGTAACTGGAATTGAATCTGAGATTAGTACAAAACAGATCGACTATGACAAATCTACAACAATACTTGATAAACATTTAAAAGAAGAAAGCCAACTGCAAACCCAGTTGCAACTTTTGCGTTCACGTTCAACCGAGTTAGATAAAGAAAAAAACCAAGCACTCGACGCGATGAATGAAATGTACCGTCGTTTAATTGATGATCCTAGCATTGATATAACCGCTGCTCAGGCGCGTTATCAAAAAGCTGTGGTCGATCACAAGCAAAATAAAGATGATATTTCTATGCAGTTGGCGGCAATTGCATCCCACCGTAAAGACATTGAGCAAATTCGTGTGGCTAAACACACGCTTTTAAACACTTTAGAGAGCTTAAAAGAGCAGTTAACTACCGCCAGAGTAGAGCGTTTACGTAACGAATTTACCCGCGAAGGCACGTTAGAGGTTAATCACACAATTAATTGTAAGCGTACCGAAACACTTGCAGCGTGTGAGCAACGCGGACAGCAAATGGGGTTACAAAAAGCGACTAAGCGTTTTGTTGACCAAATATTTGCTAACTTAACTGAAGAGCGTTTAGTTGAACCCAAACGTAATTTGGCCGGTGCTCAGGTACAAATTTTAAGTAGTCATGTGGTAAAAAGTGCATTTAGTGGCCAAGGCAATTATAACGTTAATTTAAGCGTTACTATGCGTGGTGAAGTTAACAGTAGCCGTTTATGTAACTTATTAAGCATTGATAACCGCTACTGCTCTGAGTACGGCACGCCCATGGCGGCAACATATCAGCCTACTTACAGCACAACTTTTTCAGATAGTCAGTTAACATTCAGTAAGCACGCGGATAATGGCAACGTTTCGGCGGCTCGTTTAAACGAGCAACCAGTGCGTGATTATGCAGTAAAGCCTATGGTAACAAACAGCTCGGTTATTGCTAATAACGATAAAAACCAAGCAGTAGAATTAACGCTACGCTCAAACGTATACGACGACGAAGTGTTTATTGATGGGGTTAGCTTTGGCTCAACCCGCTTAGTAACCCGCTTACCGCGAGGTGTGCACAATATTGAAGTGCGCAAGCTTGGTTATAAACCTTATCAGGTACGTGTTGATTTAAATAAAGCACAAACCGTGCATGCCAACTTAGTAAAAAAGCCAGAGTCGATTGCTGCACCGACATACACGCGTGAGCAACCTGAGCAAACAACTCGTAAAGTGAGTGACAACATCAGCGTATTAAACGCTAATGTAAAAACTTCAGTAGTTGTTATTCCGGCAGGTAAATTTAAAATGGGCGATATTAATGGCAATGGTTTAGCCAATGAGCGCCCAGTTGTTGAAAAAGTAATTGCCAACTCTTTTGCTATGCAAAGCAAAGAAGTGACAGTAGGTGAGTATGAGCAGTTTGCTGCTAATACAGGCTACAAAACCCAAGCCGAGCAAGGTAAAGGCTGCGCCTATTATTTAAATGGCGAACCCGTATGGGAAGCTAATTTAAATTGGCGTAATCCTGGGTTTGAGCAAACAAGTGATTTTCCGGCTGTTTGTTTAACTTATAGCGACGCTAAAGCGTATGCTGATTGGTTGTCAGGGCAAACAGGTCAACAGTTTCGTTTACCTAATGAGGTTGAGTGGGAATACGCTGCACGCGCAGGTAGTCAAACAGAATACCCTTGGGGTAACGATATTGGTAAAAATTTAGCGAATTGTGGCTGGTGTGGTAGTCAATGGTCAAACAAGAGTGCTGCACCGGTAGGATCATTTTCTCCTAATGCATTTGGTTTATACGATACCGTAGGCAATGTATGGGAATGGACTAACAAAAACTCGGGTGAGTCGGATGTTGCGGTTAGAGGTGGAGCGTGGAATTTTGCGCCTAGCCTTGCACGTGCCTCAACGCGATTAATATTAGCGCCCGACTTTAGAGCTAACTACATAGGTTTTCGCTTAGTTCGCGAACGATAAATAGGAAGCTTTGCTTCCTTTTTTAACTAAATTACAAAGGCAGCTGTGCTTAATATCGCTCATTATATTAGCGTATTAAAGTGAAAGCAGCTTAAATAAGAACGTATTTCAAAGGTCATCCAGCCTCATGTTTAAAAAACTCCGTGGTATTTTTTCAAACGATCTATCGATCGACTTGGGTACAGCCAATACCCTCATTTATGTAAAAGAAGAAGGCATAGTACTTAACGAACCATCAGTGGTTGCTATTCGTCAAGAGCGTGCTGGTGGGCCTAAAAGCGTTGCTTCAGTAGGTACTGAAGCAAAGCAGATGTTAGGCCGTACGCCTGGTAACATTAAAGCTATTCGACCAATGAAAGACGGCGTAATTGCCGATTTTTATGTTACCGAAAAAATGTTACAGCATTTTATTAAGCAAGTGCATAACAATAACTTTATGCGTCCAAGTCCACGTGTACTTATATGTGTGCCTTGTGGTGCAACCCAAGTAGAAAAACGTGCAATACGTGAATCTGCAATGGGAGCGGGTGCTCGCGAAGTGTATTTAATTGAAGAGCCAATGGCTGCGGCAATTGGTGCAGGTTTACCGGTATCAGAAGCCACAGGTTCTATGGTTGTTGATATTGGTGGCGGTACTACCGAAGTGGCTATTATTTCGTTAAACGGCGTAGTTTACTCCTCGTCGGTACGTATTGGTGGCGATAAGTTTGACGAGGCAATTATTAATTATGTGCGTCGTAACTTTGGTAGCCTAATAGGCGAAGCTACTGCTGAAAATATTAAGCATCAAATTGGTTCTGCTTTTAAAACCGATGAACCAATCGAAATTGAAGTGCGTGGCCGTAATTTAGCCGAAGGCGTACCGCGCTCATTTATATTAAACTCGCACGAAATTCTTGAAGCGCTACAAGAGCCATTAATGGGAATTGTTAGTGCTGTAATGGTTGCCCTTGAGCAATCACCGCCAGAGCTAGCGTCAGATATTTCAGCACACGGTATGGTGTTAACCGGTGGTGGTGCATTACTAAAAGATTTAGATCGTTTATTAATGGAAGAGACTGGTATTCCGGTTGTGGTTGCTGATGATCCGCTTACATGTGTTGCCCGTGGTGGTGGTAAAGCGCTTGAAATGATAGACGTGCACGGCGGTGATGTATTTAGTTACGACTAATGAAATCAATGTTTGCACAAACCGTTTCCTTGCAACTGCGACTCTTTGTCGCAGTGCTTTTGAGTGTCATACTGATTATTGGCGATAAGTACACCGAAGGTGGAACAAACGTTCGTACTAGTTTAAATACACTGGTTAGCCCATTAATTTATGTGGCTAATTTACCCTACGAAGTATTTAGCTTTGGTGCAAAAAGCTTACATACCCGCGATCAATTACTTACCGAAAATGAAGCGCTGAAAAAAAAGCAAATGCTGCAAAGCGAGCAGCTACAGCAGTACCAGTTTTTGAGCCGAGAGAATCAAAAATTGCGCGCCTTATTAGGCTCATCGGCTAAACCGTCAAATCGTAAAATTATTGCGCAAGTACTGTCAGTTCATTCAAACCCGTATAGCCATCAAGTTGTTATAAACCGAGGAACCACCAATGGACTTAGCGAAAGCCAAGCCGTAATTGATGATATGGGTGTAGTAGGGCAGCTTACCAAAGTAGGCTCAACCACCTCTCGAGTGTTATTAATGACCGACACTACCCACGCTACGCCGGTACGTATCTTACGTAACGATGTGCGTACAGTGGTTGAAGGCATAGGTAAAATTAATGTTGTTAAGCTCTCTCATGTACCGCATAGCCTAGATGTACGTATTGGCGATGTATTAGTGACCTCAGGTCTTGGAGGCATCTTTCCGGAGGGCTACCCCGTTGCCGTAGTTACTGAAATAAATCGCGATGAAGGCCAGCCGTTTGCACAAGTTTATGCAGAACCCATAGCGCAGCTAGATCGTATTAGATTATTAGTAGTGCTGTGGCGAAATCAACAGGAGCAGGTTAGCGATGATTAATCGTTATTCGTTGTTAATTGCACTGAGCATTTTTTTTGCGTTAGTAATGGCTTTGATGCCGTTACCGTTTTCGTTTGAGCCCTTTCGTCCTGACTGGGTGCTATTGGTATTAATGTATTGGTCACTTGCTGTGCCACATCGTTTAAATATAGGCACCGCATGGATTGTAGGCTTATTAATAGATTTAGCTTCTGGTTCGCCGCTAGGGGTTAATTCACTTACTTATTCAATCTGTATTTTTGTTACCGCCAGTAATTTTCAAAAAATCCGTAACTTTTCGCTATGGCAACAAAGCTTATTAATTGGCTTATTTTTAACTCTCTATCACTTAATGCAGTTTTGGCTAAATCACTTTTTATTGGGTGTGTACTTTAGCCCGCAATACTTATGGCCTGTGCTTACAGGTATGTTGAGTTGGGTATGGGTGTTTTTATTACTGCGTAAATACCGTAGACATTTTAGGATCAGATAATGACCAACGCCGTATACTTGGCATCTGCCTCGCCTCGCCGTAAAGAGCTTTTAACGCAACTAGGAATCGAATTTACACAGTTTAGTGTTGATGCCGACGAGAGCCAACTCCCCAATGAACTACCTTATGATTATGTAGAGCGCTTAGCGCGTTTAAAGGCGCAGTCGGGTGTAGCACTTGGTTATACCGATCGCCCAGTGCTAGGCAGCGATACCGTAGTGGTTATTGACAATCAATCGCTAGGTAAGCCTTGTGATGAAAATGACTTTACCCATACATTAAAGCGCTTGTCGGGCAATACTCACCAGGTATTAACCGCGGTTGCTTTTGCAACAACAGATAAGGTGCTTAGCTGCGTAGTAAGTACTAATGTTACTTTTAAAACCCTCAGCGATGATGAAATACATACCTACTGGCAAAGTGGCGAGCCACAAGATAAAGCAGGAGGATATGGTATTCAAGGCTTAGGCGGTCGATTTGTTACTCATATTTCGGGTAGCTATTTTGCTGTAGTAGGCTTACCTTTATACGAGACCGAACAATTATTACAAACATTCTTAAGAGGCTAGCATGAGTATAGAATTACTAATTAATGTCACGCCAAGTGAAAGCCGTGTTGCCCTAATAGAAAACGGTGTTCTACAAGAAATACAATTAGAGCGAATTGGCAATTTAGGGATTGTTGGTAATATTTACTTAGGAAAAATTAGCCGTGTTTTACCCGGCATGCAAGCCGCCTTTGTTGATATAGGCCTTGAAAAAGCTGCATTCTTACACGCCTCAGATATTGTAAATAGCGCCTCTATTGTTGAAGGTGTTGACGATACCCCGATAAAAAAAGTACAAGATATTCGTGAGTTAGTTCGCCAAGGGCAATATATTATGGTGCAAGTGGTAAAGGATCCACTGGGCACTAAAGGCGCGCGTTTAACTACCGACATTACCATACCTTCGCGCTATTTAGTGTTTATGCCCGACGCCACCCACGTTGGCGTAAGCCAGCGTATAGAAACAGAAGAAGAGCGTGGCAGATTAAAGAAAATCGTTGCTGAATACAGCGATGAAAACGGCAGCTTTATTGTGCGAACCGCCGCAGAAGGCGCAAGCGAAGCCGAATTAAGGCACGATGCTGCATTTTTACAAAAATTGTGGCAAAAAGTGGTGTCACGCCGTAAAAAAACCAGTAAAGCCAGTATCTTACATGAAGACTTAACCCTTGCTTTTAGAACGCTACGTGACTATGTGGGCGAAGACATGGAACGCATTAGGGTTGACTCTAAACTAACCTACCAAGAGCTTAAATTATTTACCGAAGAGTTTGTGCCAATTTTGTCGCAAGTGCTTGAATATTATCCGGGTGAGCGCCCCATTTTTGATTTGTTTGATGTTGAAAACGAAATACAAAAAGCGCTGCATCGTAAAGTAACCCTTAAATCGGGTGGCTATTTAAT
Source organism: Pseudoalteromonas sp. SG44-5 (assembly GCF_014164175.1). Taxonomy (NCBI): domain Bacteria; kingdom Pseudomonadati; phylum Pseudomonadota; class Gammaproteobacteria; order Alteromonadales; family Pseudoalteromonadaceae; genus Pseudoalteromonas; species Pseudoalteromonas sp. SG44-5. The sequence goes on from NZ_JACJES010000005.1 coordinate 125,244, forward strand.
TATCGATCAAACCGAAGCGATGACCACGGTTGATGTTAATACTGGTGCATTTGTTGGTCATCGTAATTTAGAAGAAACCATTTTTAATACCAATGTTGAAGCAACTTCTGCTATTGCGCGCCAGCTTAGGCTGCGTAATTTAGGCGGTATTATTATTATCGATTTTATCGATATGGTAAGTGAAGATCATAAACGCCGCGTAATGCATTCGCTCGAATCGGCATTAGCAAAAGATCGTGCTAAAGCTAATATTAATGGCTTGTCGGCATTAGGTTTAGTAGAAATGACCCGTAAGCGCACCCGCGAAAGCTTAGAACATATATTATGTGATGTTTGTCCTGCGTGTTCTGGTCGTGGTTCACAAAAAACAGTAGAAACAGTGTGCTACGAATTACTGCGCGAAATAGTGAGGGTTAATCGTGCTTACGATGCAGATAAGTTTGTGGTTTATGCCGCGCCAGCGGTATGTGAAGCATTACTAAACGATGAATATCATAACTTAGCCGAATTAGAACTATTTATTGGCAAACAGGTCAATATTCAAGTTGAGAGTTTATACAGCCAAGAGCAGTTTGATGTGGTAATGATGTAATGAAAGCAAAAGCGGTCTGTTTTTTTTGTTTTAGAAAGTTATGGCAAACGTGTGCCATAATTTTAGTGTTACTGGCCGTGACTGTTTCTATTTTAAAATATACCCTACCTTATGCAAACGACTATAAAGATAATATAGAAAACTACCTACATACCAAGTTTGATATTAGTTTATCAATCGGCTCTATTTCAGCAAGTTGGCAAGGTAGCGGGCCTGCTTTAGTGCTCGAAAACCTATCATTTAAAGACAACCAAACTGCACCTATTGCACTCACTATAGCTAAAACCAGTTTAGAGCTTAACTTGTGGGAAAGCTTAAAAACGCTGCAATTAAAGTCAAACTACTTTGTAATAAATGGCTTTCATACCAGTATTAAAGTAGCTAATTTATTTGCCAAAAATGAAGGCGAAGTGTCGTTTGAGCAAAAAGAGTTAATAGAAGAGCTATTTTTGGGTGACACAGGCCACTTCGCAATAGAAAACTCCAGCATTAACTTTATTTTAGAAGACGGTACTGAGCGTAAGTTACTGTTAGAGAATATTGTTTGGCAAAATCAAAATAAGCAACATTTAGGTAGCGGTAGCTTAGCATTACCGGGTATTTCGGTGGGAAGTTTTGATGCGCGAATAGCACTCAAAGGCGATACTATTGAAAAAATGGCAGGCGACATGTATGTGCAAGCTAATGAGGTAGATGTATCTAACTGGTTAGCGCAATATATTAATACCGAAAAACAGCAACTGCACAGCAACATAAACTTACAAGCTTGGTTAGAGCTTAATCAAGGTTTAGTGAGTGATGTTAAAGTACAGTGGTTACCTAGTTTTGCACGTTGGGAGTTGGCTGGAGAGAAACAACAGCTGAGCCTAAGCGAAGGGGGATTTCATTTATTTCCTGAACAAAAAAGCTGGCGGTTGAAAAGCACGGGTTTAGCGTTTAATAGTAATGATAAAAGCTGGCCGAGTTTAGAGTTTGAGGCACTGCTGGGTAAGCAAAATAAAATTTGGTTACAGCAAGTTGATATAGCGCTACTTAGCGATTTAGCCGAGCTGACTAACTTTAATAACCTAACGCCATTTTTACAGCGCCAACCTAGTGGGCAAATAAAGCAAGCTTACTTAGACTATACCAATAGTGAGCAATGGCAGCTGTGGTTTGAAGCCGATAATATTGGCTGGCAAGAGCAGCACGCAATACCTGCCGCACAAGAACTGCGAGTTAGTGCTCTGGTTAATCAGCAATACGGGCGAATTACCCTGTTTGGTGAAAATAACAGCCTAATTACCGGTGATAGTTTTAGCCAAAATATAGATTATGAGCAATTAAATATAGAGCTCAATTTAGCCAAGCGCAGTAATGCTTGGCACATTAGTAGTGACAATATTTGGTTTAATAATGATGAAGTAACCTTTGCTGCAGAAATGCAGCTTAGCTTAGGCGACGAACCGCGTTTAGATTTATACGCCGAAGCATTTGCACCCGACGCGAGTATTGCTGGGCATTATTTTCCTTTAAAAGCGATGAGCCCTGAATTAGTTAGCTATTTAAATGGCGCTATAAAAGGCGGTGAAGTGTCAAAAGCACAAGTGCTTTTTGCAGGCCCGCTAACAGGCTTTCCATTTAGTGACGGCTCTGGGCAGTTTGATGTGTTAGCACAAATAGATAACGCCACTTATCAGTTTGATCCCGACTGGCCTGCAGTTACTAACGCCAGCGCCCAGTTACATTTTGCCAACGAGCGCATGGATATTTATAGCCAGCAAGGCAAGTTAGTAAATTTAGCTGTGGGCAGTAGTGTACGCGTTAGCATTAGCGATTTAATGCATGCCGATGAGCTAGTAGTTAAAATAGATAAGCAAGCCGAGCTTGAAAAAATGCACGACTTTTTTGCGGCCACGCCACTTGCCAGCCCGCTTGCTGAAATTTTTAAAATTGTGCAAGGTAAAGGCGAAGCTAGTGCAGATATAGAGCTGTTAATTGGTTCTAAATTTGCTAATGGTGCAAGTGTGAGCGGCAAAGTAAATTTAATAGACTTACCTGTTTATATTGCGACTCCAGGCATTGAGCTGGATAACTTAAACGGCGAGCTGCATTTTAAAAACAATGAAATAACCCTCACTAATGCCACTGCAACATGGTTGGGCATGCCACTCAATATTAACTATGACAGTAAAAGTGTTGAGCAAGATTATCGCGCCAATATAAACATAAAAGCGCAGCTAGATGCCGAGACTCTTATTGCGAGCGGCCAAGGGTTATTAAAAAACTACCTTAGCGGGAAAAGTGCAGCCGATATTGGTTTAGTGCTTAATTTTACCGAGCAAGGGTTTGATTATCGTGCGCAAGTAACCTCGTCATTAATTGGTTTAAGCAGTACTTTACCGGGTGACTATGCTAAAAGCAGCGAGCAACCATGGCCACTCAATGCAGTTATTCAAGGCGATAATATATCTAACTTAATTACCGCTAATATAAAGCAGCTATTTTATTTTAACGCCATTTTAGATAACGCCAACACCCACTTTAACAATGCTCATTTTGTTATCGGTAAAAATGATTTAGGGCTTAATAAAAAAGATTTAGCGGTTAGTATTAATTTACCACAAACCGATTTGCTTCCGTGGCTAGAGTTAATTGAGCAAATTATAAATGTATCTAAGCAAGGCTCAGAGCAAGCATCAGCTAGTGTTATGCCACCACTGCATGAAGTACTTGCTAATATAGAAAAACTTAATATTAGTGACGTGCAATTTAATGACTTTGAAATGCGCTTAGCACCTACCCAAAACGATTTATACCTAAAGTTAAATGCTAAAGAATTGCGTGCAGGGGTGCTAATTCCTATCTCGCAAGCCAGCCAGCCGATTCGAATTAATAGCGATTATTTAAGGGTTAACTTTATTGAACCAACAAATGTTAAGCCAGTTGCAAGCACAGAAACAGCCGATGACGTAAGCTGGCTTACTCAGCTACCCGCAATAGAATTTGAATGTGGCGACTGTAAGGTGAGTCAGTATCAGTTAGGTAAAGTAAGCGCGTCTTTATTGGGGGATGGTAAACGGCTTGTTATTTCTGAGTTAGTGGTTGATAAGAACGATCATATTTTACGCACCCATGGGCAGTGGCAAAATGGCCAAACGCAACTCAGCGGTGAGCTTAAAAGTGAGGATATAGGCGCATTATTTAATGAGTTTGACTTAACCACCGCAATTAAAGATTCAAACGCAACCATTAACTATAATCTTGCATGGCAAGCAGCCCCGTATAACCTTGATGTAGCAAGTCTTTCGGGCAATATTGATTGGCGTTTAGGCGAAGGACATTTAACCGAGGTAAGTGATGGTGGCGCGCGGGTGTTCTCGTTACTGAGCCTAGATTCACTAGTGCGTAAATTAAAACTCGATTTTAGAGATGTGTTTTCCAAAGGTTTTTTTTATAACAGCATGCAAGGCACAATGCAGCTTGATAAAGGCATTGCCTACACTCAAGATACTAAAATGGATGGTGTACCAGCCGACTTAACCATTAAAGGTTATGCTAATTTAAATACCCTAGAAATAGACTACGACCTAGCGGTTGCGCCGCAAGTAACCTCCAGCATACCTATAATAGTAGCTTGGATGGTTAACCCCGTTACCGGCCTTGCTGCGCTTGCTATAGATAAAGTGATTCACTCGGCGCGCGTTATTTCCGAAATAAACTTTAAAGTAACCGGTAAAATGAATGACCCGCAAGTACAAGAACTTGACCGTAAAAGTCGTGAAGTAACGCTACCACAAGCGGCGCAAAATCAGCCTCAAGCAGCAACAAAGCTTAAACTAAAAGACGCTGAGGTGAGCGTTACCCAATGAGAAATAACCAATGAGAAATAGCTAATGAGTGCTACCTTATGAGTGAAGCAATTCCGACAATTATTGCTCTGCAAATGTGCTCAGGGGTTGATCCTAAGCAAAACATACAAACGCTAGTTAATCAGTTACAACAATTACCCACTACAAGGCCACTATTAGTGTGCTTGCCTGAAGCCTTTTTAGTGTTTAGTAAATCGGGTAACGATACCTTAAAAGTGGCTAAGCATGCAGAGCGTTATAAGCAGCAGTTAAGCGAGCTGTGCCAATTGCATAATATTTGGTTAAGCGCTGGTACTATGCCAGAGCCTTATAACGACAATAAATATTACGCCGCGTCGCACTTATTTAATGCTCAAGGTGAGCTAGTTGCCAGCTACAATAAAATGCATTTATTTGATGTAACAGTTGACGATTCAACAGCCAGCTATCGAGAATCAGACTTTACTCAAGCAGGAAATGAAGTTGTTGTTGTCGACTCTCCCTTTGGTAAAATAGGCTTAACAGTATGTTATGATCTGCGTTTTAGTACTTTATATACTCAACTTGTACGCCAAGGTGCAGAAGTTATATTAGTCCCTAGCGCCTTTACGGTAGTGACCGGACAAGCCCATTGGCAACCTTTATTGGCGGCTCGTGCAATAGAAACACAGTGTTATGTGATTGCTGCAGCGCAATATGGAGCACATGAAAATGGCCGCCAAACCTATGGCCACAGTATAGTTCTGTCTCCTTGGGGAGATACATTAAGTGAGTTGCCCACGGGCACAGGTTTTATAAGCGCCACGTTAGATTTAAAGCAATTACACAAAATTCGACGAGATATGCCAGTGCAATCTCATCAACGATTTAGAGAGCATTTATTATGAATACGGTTGAACAGCATTTATTACACGACAGCCAGCTAAATCGAGAAGAACTCGAAAAAACGCTCGCCTACATTCATCAACATAAGGTGGATTACGCTGATTTATACTTTCAATCAAGTCACCATGAATCATGGGTACTTGAAGACGGCTTAGTAAAAGAAGGTTCATACAATGTTGAACGAGGCGTAGGTGTACGCGCAGTAAGCGGCGAAAAAACCGGTTTTTCGTACTCAGATGCAATCACCCTTGAAGCACTTAATAAAGCCGCAACTGCAGCGCGTAGTATTGCCGAGGCCGGTGAAAATAAATCAATTCAAGTATTTAGCGATGTAACTGCAAAGCAGCAGTTTGCCCCGCATCAGCCAATTTCAAGTATGAGCGATACTGATAAAGTAAATTTGTTACGAGAGCTTGAAAACTATATTCGTGAACTAGCACCCGACGCAGAGCAAGTAATAAGTTCAATGTCGGCCGTGTACGAAGAAGTACTTATTGCCGCTAGCGACGGTACTTTTGCCACCGATATTCGCCCACTTATTCGTTTAAATTGTTCAGTACTACTTGAGAAAAATGGTCGTCGTGAACGCGGTGGAGCCGGTGGTGGTGCGCGTTTAGATTATGGTTATTTTAAAGAGTTAGTAGAGGGTAAACCACGTTGGATGGAGTTTGCAGAAGAGGCAGTACGCCAAGCAAAGGTAAACCTAGAAGCCATTGATGCGCCAGCCGGAACCATGGAAGTGGTGCTAGGAAATGGCTGGCCAGGTGTATTATTACACGAAGCCGTAGGCCACGGCCTAGAGGGCGACTTTAACCGTAAAGGCGCATCGGCGTTTAGCGGAAAAGTAGGGCAAAAAGTAGCGTCTGAGCTATGTACTGTGGTTGATGATGGCACTATGGCTGATCGTCGTGGCTCACTTAACGTAGACGACGAAGGCACACCTGCGGCCTATAACGTACTTATCGAAAACGGTATTTTAAAAGGCTACATGCAAGATAAAATGAACGCGCGCCTAATGGGCGTTAGCCCAACGGGTAACGCACGCCGTGAATCGTACGCACATTTACCTATGCCACGCATGACCAATACTTACATGTTAGGCGGTGAGCACAGCCAAGCAGATATTATCAGTAGTGTTAAAAAAGGCGTGTTTGCGCCTAATTTTGGTGGCGGACAAGTTGATATAACGTCAGGTAAATTTGTATTTAGCGCATCAGAAGCCTATTTAATCGAAAACGGTAAAATTACCCAACCAATTAAAGGCGCAACCTTAATAGGTAACGGCCCAGAAGTAATGCAGCAAATATCTATGGTAGGTAACGACCTTGCGCTTGATAAAGGCGTTGGCGTGTGCGGTAAAGACGGCCAAAGCGTCCCTGTTGGGGTGGGTCAACCTAGTTTGAAAATAGACAAGTTAACAGTAGGCGGAACAGCTTAAGTACTGCTATTTGATTTAATAAAAGATAAAAGCAGCGCAGTGTTTGGACATAAGCAAAGGATGTTGGCTTGCGATCACTAAGTGTGTGCTTTAAATAAGCTGGTATATAAACCTAAACATGGTTTGTATTTTGAGCTGAACCCTATTCACGGCTGCGCTTATCGTAGCCGTGTTTTTAATTACATGGTAGAATTTGCGCAATTTTTTGCAGCAAACAAAGTAGCACAGCAATGATCTTAGATGATATTCGCGTTGTTTTAGTTAACACATCACACTCAGGTAATATTGGCTCGGCGGCTCGCGCCATGAAAACCATGGGCTTATCAAAGCTTTATTTAGTCGACCCAGCGTGTGAAATCGACAGTCATGCCAGTGCATTAGCCGCTGGAGCAAGTGATGTTTTAGGTAATGCTGTGATTGTTGATACTGTTGCTGATGCAATTGCCGATTGCGCGTTAACTATTGGCACGAGTGCGCGCTCTCGCACACTATCTTGGCCTATGGTTGAGCCACGTGAATGTGGTGAAAAGCTAGTAAGCGAAGCAGCTAATGGTCCGGTAGCTTTGGTGTTTGGTCGTGAAAATAGCGGCTTGAGCAACGATGAATTACAGCTTTGCAATTATCATGTATGTATTCCGGCAAATCCAGAGTACAGCTCGCTTAATTTAGCTATGGCAGTGCAGACATTATGCTACGAAACGCGAATGGCGTTTTTAAATCAGCAACCTAAAATAGCCGAAGAAGATGACACCGTTTACCCTAGCTCAAAACAAACTGAGTTATTTTATGGGCATCTTGAAGAGACACTGTTTAATACTGGGTTTATCATTAAGCAGCACCCAGGCATGGTTATGACCAAATTACGTCGTATGTTTAATCGTGCTCGCCCTGAAGATGCTGAAATGAACATTTTACGTGGTATTTTAACCTCTATAAATAAGTCGATACCTAAATAATAATGGTTATAGCAATTAGTTATAACAAGCTACGATTAAATAACGCGCTAATACTTGACTAAATTACTCAGGTAATTACAATAGGACGTAATACTTGAGTAAAACACTCAGGTATTACGTGTTTAGCTAAGAACTGGTTTTAAGTTTTAATACTTGACTAATTTACTCTGGTAATTAAAATTTGCACTCTTTTGTGCGGAGGGCGTTATGAAGTTAACATCAAAAGGCAGGTATGCCGTTACAGCTATGCTGGATGTTGCACTGCACACAGGTGTAGGTCCTGTTGCCCTTGCTGATATTTCACAGCGACAAGAAATTTCTTTGTCTTACCTTGAACAGTTGTTTGCCCGTTTACGTAAAAACGGTTTGGTAAGCTCTGTTCGCGGCCCTGGCGGTGGTTATTTATTGGGGCGTAAAGCGGACGCTATTTCTGTTGGTGATGTGATAAATGCAGTAGATGAGTCAGTTGATGCAACACGTTGCCAAAAAAGTGATATAGGTTGCCAAAGTGGTATGCGCTGTTTAACTCACAATTTGTGGTCAGAATTAAGCGCACGAATAGAAGAATTTTTAGATAATATTACCCTTGCTGAATTGGTAGAGAAATCTGATGTGAAAGAAATCGCATTACGCCAAGATAACAGTGTTAATGATGCAATTAAGCAGTTGGAAAATATTCAAGTAAGCTGTCAACTTTAAGGTTGACCTGCAGCGGAGAGAGAAATGAAGTTACCGATTTATTTAGATTACGCAGCAACCACGCCTGTTGACGAACGTGTTGCCAAAGAAATGATGCAATGCCTGACAATGGACGGTAATTTTGGTAATCCTGCGTCACGTTCACATAGGTTTGGTTGGCAAGCTGAAGAAGTGGTTGATCAAGCACGTACCGATGTTGCTGATTTAATTAATGCAGACCCACGTGAAATTGTTTTCACTTCGGGTGCAACTGAATCAAATAACCTAGCAATAAAAGGCGCAGCACAGTTTTACAAAAAGAAAGGTAAGCATATTATTACCGCTAAAACTGAGCACAAAGCTGTAATCGACACGTGTCGTGAGCTTGAGCGTCAAGGTTTTGAAGTAACCTATATGGACGTTGAAGAAAACGGCCTACTTGATTTACAAAAACTTGCCGACACTATGCGTGACGACACCGTACTTGTAAGCATCATGCATGTTAATAACGAGCTAGGTGTAATTCAAGATATCGCTACAATTGGCGAAATGTGTCGCGAACGTAAAATTATGTTCCACGTAGATGCAGCGCAAAGCGCAGGTAAAGTATTAATTGACGTACAACAGCTTAAAGTTGATTTTATGTCGTTCTCAGGCCACAAAGTATATGGTCCTAAAGGTGTTGGTGCACTTTACGTTCGTCGTAAACCGCGCGCTCGTTTAGAAGCACAAATGCACGGTGGCGGCCACGAACGTGGTATGCGCTCTGGCACACTTGCTACGCATCAGTTAGTGGGTATGGGTACAGCGTTTAGAGTTGCTAAGCAAGATTTCGAAAAAGACCATGCACATATAAGCGCCCTACGTAAGCGCTTAATTGACGGTATTATGAGTGATATGGAAGAAGTGTACTTTAACGGTACACAAGACCAATCAGTACCAGGCATTGTAAATATCAGCTTTAACTTTGTTGAAGGTGAGTCGTTACTAATGGCAGTAAAAGACATTGCAGTATCGTCAGGTTCAGCCTGTACGTCAGCAAGCTTAGAGCCTTCTTATGTTTTACGTGCACTTGGCCGTAACGACGAATTAGCACATAGCTCAATTCGTTTTAGTATTGGTCGTTTTACCACCGAAGAAGAGATTGATTACACCGTTGAATTAATGAAAAACTCTATCGGTCGCCTACGTGAAATGTCTCCACTTTGGGAGATGCATCAAGAAGGTATTGATTTAGATTCAGTTGAATGGGCTCACCACTAATAATAGTGCGAGTACATACCTAGCAGGTAGTGAGGATAGAATTATGGCTTACAGTGATAAAGTAATCGACCACGTAGAAAACCCACGTAACGTAGGTGTTTTAGACAAAAATGATCCGTCAGTGGCAACGGGTATGGTAGGCGCACCAGCATGTGGTGACGTAATGAAGTTACAAATTAAAGTATCTGCCGATGGTATTATCGAAGATGCAAAATTTAAAACGTATGGTTGTGGTAGTGCAATTGCTTCATCTTCACTGGTAACAGAGTGGGTTAAAGGCAAAACACTAGAGCAAGCAGCGACTATTAAAAATACTGATATAAGTGCAGAGCTAGAGTTACCACCAGTGAAAATTCACTGTTCAATTTTAGCCGAAGATGCAATTCAAGCAGCAATTGCAAATTATAAAAGTAAACAAGCGAAGTAAGAGAGTTCCATGGCAGTGACATTGACAGATGCGGCAGCAAACCGCGTACAATCATTTTTAGCAAATCGCGGTAAAGGTTTAGGCCTGCGCGTTGGCATTAAAACGACGGGCTGTTCAGGTCTTGCCTATGTACTTGAGTTTGTTGACGAGCTAAACGACGACGACAAAACATTTGTAGCAAAAGGCGTTACCTTAATTGTTGATGCTAAAAGCTTAGTTTACATTGACGGCACGCAGCTCGATTACACTAAAGAAGGCTTGAATGAAGGGTTTAAATTTACTAACCCTAATCAAGCTGACGAGTGTGGTTGTGGCGAAAGCTTTACCGTTTAAATTTAAACGTGTTTTGAATACCTAAGTTACTTGGGTATAAAACAAGCCCTGCCAATAAACGTAGGGCTTTGTTATTTTTGAAATTAATTTCTGAATATTATTGGTTGAAGTTATGCGCTATTTTGAGTTATTTGCAATACCAGTTGACTACAATATTGATTTAGTAATAGTTAACAAGCACTACTTAGAGCTACAGCGTGCAGTGCACCCCGATCGCCATGCCAACGCCAGCAGTCGCGATAAATTAATGGCCGTGCAAAGCGCCGCAGAAATTAACGACGCACTACAAATATTAAAGCACCCAGTAAAGCGTGCCGAATATATGTTAAGTGAGTTGGGTGTCGATATTCGTGCTGAGCAACAAACCTTGCAAGATCCGGCATTTTTAATGCAGCAAATGGAACTTCGCGAAGAGTTAGAAGAGCTAACGTCAGCGAGCGATCCTGACACTGCAATCGCTAATTTTGAAAAGCAAATCAAGCAACTTAACGAACAATACAGTGCACAACTTGCACAGCAATTAGCAAGTAACGACGAGCAGCAATACCAAGCTGCTGCAGATAATGTTCGTAAACTAAAATTTGTTTATAAACTACGTGACGAACTAGAGCGTATTGAAGACAGTTTATTTGATGACTAATCACCTAACTTGCTAATTTATAAAGCAAGGTAAAGCGAGTTTAAAAAATATTATGGCATTATTGCAAATTGCTGAGCCGGGGCAGAGCGCGGCACCACATGAACATAAACTAGCCATAGGTATTGACCTAGGTACAACTAACTCATTGGTAGCCACGGTACAAAGTGGCGAAGCACGCACCTTAACAGATGACTTAGGTGAAGCAATGCTTCCTTCGGTAGTGCGCTATCAGGCGGGTGGGATCACTGTAGGCAGCGAAGCTGTAAAATCAGCAACGCAAGATCCCGTTAATACGCTAATTTCAGTTAAGCGCTTTTTAGGTAAAACCCAAGCAGAAATAGAACAAAGCTATGGGCAACTACCGTATCAATTTTGTCAGCACGATGGTGCACTTGCCATAGAAACAGCTGCTGGAAAAATCAGCCCAGTTAAAGCATCTAGCCATATTTTAGCTGCATTAAAAGCCCGTGCAGAACAAAGCTTTGGTAATCAAGAAATATTAGGTGCAGTTATTACTGTACCGGCATACTTTGATGACGCTCAGCGCCAAAGTACAAAAGATGCCGCTGAACTTGCAGGTATTAACGTACTGCGATTATTAAACGAGCCAACGGCAGCCGCTGTTGCTTATGGTTTAGACTCGGGTCAAGAAGGTATTATTGCTGTTTACGATTTAGGCGGTGGCACCTTCGATATATCAATTTTGCGCTTGCACCAAGGTGTATTTGAAGTATTAGCTACCGGTGGCGATTCAAGCCTAGGCGGCGATGACTTTGACTCACTGATTGTTGATTACTTAAAGCAGCAAACGGGTGTAACCACTTTATCTCCAGCGGTACTGCGCTTATTTATTAATAAAGCTAAAGCCTGTAAAGAAGCATTAAGCCAATACTCAACTGTTAATGTTGGGCTTGAGTTTGATGATGAGAAACACATGGTTGAAGTGACCCGCGAAAAACTTGACGAGCTTGCGATACCACTCGTTAAAAAAACGCTTCGTTCTTGTCGCCGTGCTGTAAAAGATGCTGGTATTGAGAACGAAGAAGTGCTGCAAGTAATTATGGTGGGTGGCTCTACTCGCATGCCATTAGTACGCAGCCAAGTTAGTGAGTTTTTTAATAAAGAAGCACTAACGTCAATTGATCCCGATCGCGTTGTAGCGCTAGGCGCTGCGTTGCAAGCAGACGTGTTAATAGGTAATAAACCTGATTCAGATATGTTGTTACTCGACGTATTACCACTATCGCTAGGTCTTGAAACTATGGGTGGCTTGGTGGAAAAAATTATTCCACGTAATACCACTATTCCAGTAGCACGTGCCCAAGAGTTTACTACTTTTAAAGATGGCCAAACAGCCATGTCGTTGCACGTACTACAAGGTGAGCGCGAATTGGTAGACGATTGTCGCTCTCTTGCTAAGTTTAGTTTAAAAGGTATTCCGCCAATGACTGCGGGTGCTGCACATATTCGGGTTACGTTTAAAGTAGACGCCGATGGTTTACTTAGCGTATCGGCAATGGAAAAATCGACAGGCGTACAAGCAGATATTCAAGTTAAACCGTCATTTGGTTTATCAGACGACCAAGTCTCTAATATGCTAAAAGAGTCAATGAGCAACGCTAAAGGCGATATGCAAGCGCGTATGCTCAAAGAGCAACAAGTAGAAGCACTACGTGTAATTGAAGCACTAGAGGCATCACTTGCGAGTGACAGTGGTTTACTTGACGAAGCGCAACTAGCATATTTACGAGCTGAAATTGCAGAGTTGGTAAAAGTGCGTGAGAATGCGCAGCAACCAAACGAGATTAAAACCGCGATTGAAAAAATGGATAACGCCAGCAGCGATTTTGCCGCACGCAGAATGGATGCATCAATTAAAAAAGTTCTTACTGGGCAGTCAGTAGACAATATTTAAGAGAGATTAGAATGCCACAAATTATTTTTCTTCCCCATCCAGAATTGTGTCCAGATGGCGCTGCAATTGAAGCACCTAGTGGTCAAACGGTTCTTGATGTTGCCCTTAAAAATGGGATTAGCATTGCTCACGCATGTGAAAAGTCATGTGCGTGTACCACGTGCCACTTAGTGATCCGCGAAGGCTTTGATTCGCTAGAAGAAAGCGACGAGTTAGAAGACGATATGCTTGATAAAGCATGGGGCTTAGAGCCAGAGTCGCGCTTAGGTTGCCAAGCTATTATTAGAGATGAAGACCTAGTGGTTGAAATACCTAAGTATAACGTTAATATAGTTAATGAAGAGCACTAGCTTTTAACGATTAATATAATAAAAGCCGCTGTTTAATACAGCGGCTTTTTTGTTTGCAAACCGTAGGCGGGAGTTTACCTCGCGCACACAAAGCGCGGCATAAAACCCCGACTTGTATCTACATAGTGTTACCCGTAGGCGGGAGTTTACCTCGCGCAGATTTATATAAAAAGTTAGCCTTGGCTCTATGTCACGCATTAAAAGCTAACACCTTAAACGTAATTTGGAGGTTTATTTTGAGTAATCTTATTTTTTCTGACTCGTTTATTAATGGTGAATTTTATAAAACAGACACACACTTTAGTGTTGATGATCCTGCTACCGAAAAAAGCATTGTTGATGTAAGCGATATTGATGAGCAGGGTGTAAATAATGCAATAGTTGCTGCTCAAAGCGCATTTGTTAAATTAAAAGCAACCAATGCTACGCAGCGAAGCGAAACCTTGATGCGCTGGTATGAGCTAGTTATAAAACACAAGCAAACGCTTGCAGAGTTAATGACCAAAGAGCAAGGTAAACCACTTAAAGAAGCATTGGGCGAAATAGATTACGGCGCAGGCTTTATAAAATGGTTTGCCGAGGAAGCTAAGCGCAGCTATGGCGATGTTATACCTGCTACCGACAACACCCATAGGTTAACCAGCTTTAAGCAGGCTGTAGGAGTTGTTGCAGGGATCACGCCATGGAATTTTCCTGTTGCTATGATTACGCGTAAAGTTGCCCCCGCCTATGCAGCCGGTTGTAGTTTTATATTAAAACCTTCAGAGCACACCCCATTATGCGCTATTGCACTTGCCTATTTAGCCGATCAAGCAGGGTTTGAAAAAGGGGCATTTAACGTCTTAGTATCGCAAAATGCTAAAAAAGTAGGAAAAATACTAACCGACTCTGAGATAGTGCGTAAGTTTACTTTTACCGGATCAACGGGGGTAGGCAAGCAGTTATTAGCGCAATGCGCAGGTACTATTAAGCGCACTTCTATGGAGCTTGGAGGAAACGCACCTTTCATTATTTTTGATAATGCAGACCTCGATGCAGCTATTGAGGGGTTAATGGCTGCTAAGTTTAGAAATAGTGGGCAAGCTTGTGTTGCTGCAAACCGTATCTTTATTCAGCGTAATATTATTGATGCGGTACTAAATAAACTAACCCCTAAGGTGGCTGCTTTAAAAGTCGGTAATGGCTTTACAGCAGATGTTGATATCGGCCCGCTTATTTACCCTAAGGCAAAAGAAAAAGTACAGCAGCTAGTACAAGACGCACTAGATAAAGGGGCAGTATTGATTGGTGATAACAGTGATTTAGGTGGCAGCTTTCAAAACCCGTTGATTGTAAATAACGTCACTACCGACATGGATATTTACCATGAAGAAGTATTTGGCCCAGTATTAACAATTATTCCTTTTGATGATGAAAGCGAAGTACTTACCCTAGCAAACGACGTACCTTACGGCTTAGCCGCTTATTTTTACAGCCAAAATATTAAGCAGGTTTATCGCATTAGCGAAGGTCTTGAGTTTGGCATGATTGGTGTAAACGAAGGCGTTATTTCTAACCCTGTAGCGCCATTTGGTGGTGTTAAGCAATCGGGCCTTGGCCGTGAAGGGGGGCACCAAGGGTTAAATGAGTACCTAGAAGAAAAATACGTGTGTATTAAAATTTAAACCGTTTATATGCTCTTGGCGGCTTGCAGTAAAACAACTTCAAGGCGCTGTACAAATACATTGAGCAATTTATTTTAGGCAAAGAAAAGCGCGCTCTATCTCTAGGCGCGCTTGCGGAATCTTCTAATTTTCTGCATCCTGCAATTGAACTTAATCAACTCCAAATTCTTACAAATCCTTGTTATTACAATATTACTTTTTAGTTCTATGTAATGTAGGCGCTCCTGCCTGTATCCTTTATTTCCTCAACATCCTGTAAAACAACGTAAATCCTTTGTTGCTATCCTTTACGCATCATCCAGATGCTATCCTTTAAGACATTCCATTGTGCTGCTCTCCTAGAGCCTGTCCTAAAATCCGTTTTGTATTAGTAACCTAAATCATTGGTTGGTCGAGTAAGTTGTCCGTTTCCATTTACTCGTTAAGCATCACTGCTTGGTTGTTAAGTTAATTATAGGCGGTACGATATTTTAAAGAAGTATAGGTTGCTAATTAATTGCTATAGTCGTAATAGTTAAAATAATTTACTTTAATTAAAACAATTGGTTACTTTGTTTGTTATGGTTTTTCATGTTGTGTTTTCATCATTGGCTGTCACGTTTGTAGGATATGTCTTACGTTGGTTTTCTATTTTAGCGATTTTAACAGGATCAGATTATATAAAGTGTGCACTTTTGGGTAAGGCACGGTAGAATTATTGATAATAGTTATTATTCAGGTGGAAATATGAAAAAAGTATTCGCAATTGTAGTTGGTTTGGCTGTGTCGGCACCCGTTTTTGCAACTGAGTCCGTTAATATTTATTCTTTTCGACAGCCTTTTTTAATAAAACCAATTTTAGATGACTTTACCAAACAAACTGGTATTAAAACAAATGTAGTGTTTGCTAATAAAGGCTTAATAGAGCGCGTTAAGCGCGAAGGTAAACACAGCAAAGCCGATTTAGTATTAACGTCTAATTTTAGCGCCTTAATCCAACTTGAAGATTTAGATTTAACGCAAACTATTAGTAGCGAAGCAATTAATAACAATGTGCCTGCGGCATTTCGTGATGGCGACGGCCAGTGGGTGGCACTTACTAAGCGAGTACGTAATGTTTACTCGTCAAAAGAGCGTGTGGGCGCGCTACCTGAGCTGACTTATGAAGATTTGGCTGATCCAAAATATAAAGGGCAAATATGTACTCGCTCTGGTAAACATCCGTATAATTTGGGTTTAGTTGCATCCATGATTGCACACCATGGCGAAGCAGATACCAAAGTATGGCTTGAGGGGGTTAAAGCAAATTTAGCGCGTAAACCACAAGGTAACGATAGAGCGCAAGTAAAAGCAGTAAAAGAAGGTTTGTGCGATCTTGCATTTGGCAATAGTTACTATTTAGGTAAAATGCTGCAAGATGAAACCCAAAAAGAATGGGCACAAGCGGTAAATATTAACTTTCCGAACCAAATCAATCGCGGCTCGCATATAAATGTGTCGGGTGCAGTTATTACAAAATACGCTAAAAACCCTGAAAATGCCTTGAAACTCCTAGAGTATATGACCGACAATAAAGCGCAAAACATGTACGCTTCAATTAATATGGAATATCCGGTTAAGCCAGGCGTAGAATTATCAAGTTTAGTTGCATCTTGGGGAAGCTTTAAAGAAGATAGCTTACCACTTGATGAAATTAGTAAATATCGTCCGTTAGCGTTAAGGCTAATTGATGAGGTGAAATTCGATCTTTAAATGACTTATAAATTTCAGCTGTCTAAATGGCAGCTTTTTGCATGGTCGACAGGATTATTACTGTCGACCCCATTGTTTTTTCTGCTATTTGAATCTCTACAAGGTAACTCAGAGGTGTTTTCGCATCTTTGGGATACAGTGCTGTGGGATTACATTTCTAATACCGTATTACTTATTTTAGGTGTGTGTGTACTAAGCTGTGCTATTGCCTTACCACTTGGCTGGCTAACCGCTTATTGCCAGTTCCCGGGTAAAAAACAGTTTGAATGGGCGTTAATGCTGCCACTGGCTATGCCTACCTATATTATTGCCTATGTTTATACCGACTTGCTTGATTACGCAGGCCCAGTACAAAATACTCTCAGAGACTGGTTTGGGTGGCAATCGCCGGATGATTACTGGTTTTTTGATATACGCACTTTGCCCGGCGCTATTGTAATGCTTGCACTGGTGCTTTATCCCTATTTATATTTAATTTTTAAAACAGCCTTGCGTGAGCAGTCTTTTAAGTTAGTACAGGCTAGCCAGTTAATGGGGCTGTCGTCGTGGCAGAGCTTTTTTAGGGTGAGCTTAGTGTTATCGCGCGGCGCAATTGTAGCTGCGCTAGCGCTAATTAGTATGGAAACCATGGCTGACTTTGCCACAGTAAGCTACTTTGCTGTAAGCACGTTAACCACTGCCGTATACGATACTTGGTTTGGTTATTACTCGTTAACCGCTGCAGCTAAAATATCGGGCGTGATGTTATTACTATTGTTTTTAGCCTTAATGGCGGAGCGCTTTAGTCGCCGTAATCAAGCGGTGTTTGAGCGTCAGTCGGGTATAAATAGTGAAGCGCTTTATATATTAAAAGGCAAGTCGGCTTGGCTGGCAACGCTATTTTGCAGTGTGATTTTAATTGTTGCCTTTGTTATACCTATTGCTGTGTTAATAAAGTACGCCATTGTTTATTTTGATCAAGCATGGAGTAGTGAGTTTTTTAGCTATGCGTGGCAAAGTTTAAAGGTAGCTATAGTAGTAAGCGTAGTAACGCTGTTACTTAGTGTATTAGTGGTGTTTTATCAACGTATAGCCAAGCAAAGCTATCCACTTATTCCGGGGCGATTAGCTAGCACCGGCTACGCTTTACCAGGAACAGTACTGGCTATTGCGGTGCTATTACCGCTTACGCTGTTAGAAAATACTGTAAACCGTGTGCTTGAGCCATACGACTTAAATATAGGCTTGTTACTCACTGGCAGTGTATTTACCATTATTTTTGCTTATGTAGTGCGTTTTTACGCAGTAGCACATGGCGCGATTGAGTCGAGCTTTTTACGCATTAGCCCCTCTCTCGACATGGCTAGCCAATCTATGGGCAAAAGCCAAGGCCATACGTTACGTTTGGTGCATTTACCCCTACTTAGACGCGGGGTGCTTACTGCGGCTTTGCTGGTGTTTATTGAATGCATGAAAGAGCTACCTACGGCTTTGTTACTTAGGCCGTTTAATTTTGAAAGCTTAGCTACGCATGTGTTTCAGTATGTGAGTGATGAGCAATTAGAGCTGGCTTCTATATCGGCATTATTTATTGTGCTGGTTGGATTTATCCCTCTGTATTTTATTAACCGTTCTATGGAGCAACGTAGTTAAATGAGTAGTTTGATTTTACAAGGCGTGAGCTATCAATATAACGGTACTAAGGTTATTCACGAGCTAAATTTAACCATAGGTAAAAACGAAATAGTGTGTTTGTTAGGTGCCAGTGGTTGTGGTAAAACCACCACCTTAAAAGCAATTGCAGGGCTAATAGAAACGCAACAAGGAAGCGTGTTTATCGATGGCAAGCTGGTGAGTAACGCCAATACATTTATCTCGCCAGAGCATCGTAATATTGGCATGATGTTTCAAGATTATGCGTTATTCCCGCATTTAACCGTGGCACATAATATTGCTTTTGGCTTAAGTAAAATGAGTAAAGAGCAAAAGCAACAGCGCGTTGATGAAATGCTTAAGCTGGTGCATTTAGTTGGCTGCGCCGACAGGTATCCGCATCAGTTATCGGGTGGGCAACAACAGCGCGTGGCGATTGCGCGTGCACTTGCTTACAAACCAAGTTTACTATTACTTGATGAGCCGTTTTCGAATATAGACACTCAAGTACGCTTTGAATTAATTGCCGATATTCGCCGCATAATTAAAACTCAACAAGTGTCGGCAGTATTTGTTACCCACTCAAAGGAAGAGGCTTTTGCATTTGCAGACACGCTGGCTATTATGCACCAGGGTAAAATAGCTCAGCAGGGCACCCCAGAACAGCTTTTTGCTAAACCAAGCTCAAAGGAGGTTGCAGAGTTTCTGGGTCAGGGCATATACTTAAGCGCAGAAGTGTTAACAGCAACTGAATATAAAACCGCTTTTGGCCTAGTTGAGTCGGTTATTGCGCACCAGCATCAGGCTAATATAGGAAAAATATATGTGCGTCCTCATCAAATAGAGCTAAGGAGCGACAATAAAAAAGATAGCCATAGTGAACGCGCCACCATATTAAGCAGTCGTTTTATTGGTTCGGCTTATGTTTACACTGTAGTTATTGCACAACAAGAAATAGAAGTTGCAGCGCAATATGGCCAGTCATTTGTTCAAAATGAGCAGGTTATAATAAAAATAAAACCCCACACGGTGAATTTTTTCGAATCATAAATTAATTTGTTATTCGCTGTGTTTATCTATTTATAAGCTAAGGAATAACAATGGCACAAGCGCAATCAGGGATTTGTGCTGAAGCAAACTTACACGGTTTGCATTTATTTTTTAATGTGTTTGATGGCCAAGATGAGTCATTACGTACAAAGCTCAAGCAAGTAAGCGCTATTGAGGAAGAGTTTAGCGATCAGTTTTCTGAATCTATGCTTTCTTGTATGGTGGCTATTGGTGCACAGTATTGGCCGCATATTTTGCCAGAGTATATCCCCAGTGAACTACAAAGCTTTCCTAATATAAATCATAATGAACACGCAATGAGCGTGCAGCCGTGTGATTTGTTTGTGCAAATACGTTCAGACCGCGAAGACGTCAATCATTTATTTGCACTGCAAATTTTAAAGTTATTTGCACCAGACGTAGAGCTGGTGGAACAAATTCGTAATTTTAGATTTTTAGATGGTCGCGATTTCAATGGTTTTATTTATGGTGGCAAAATGCCGCATGGCCGACAAAAGTGGGCAACGGCGTTAATAAATAAACCAGGTAGCTTTGAGGATCAAGGCAGTTATATTCATGTGCAACGTTATAAGCACGATCTAAGCGTATGGCAGCATCTATCGCTAGATGAGCAAGAGCAAATAATAGGTCGCACTCGCTTAGACAACACTCTTATAGCCCCAGCGCTTGAAACCAGCCATGCACAACGCAGTGAATTAAAAGATGAGCAAGGCCAGCCAATATTACTTAATCAAGGCATGCCTTATGGCGATGTTTACGAGCAAGGAATGCTGTCAATTACTTGCTCGGCCAGTGGAACCGCATTTGAACAGGTATTAAAAAGTCGTTTAGGTGAGGGGGAGTGCTATGATCATTGGCTTGATTTTACTCAAGCCGATATGGGGTCTGCGTTTTTTGCACCGTCAGTTGGGTTTTTAAAGCAGTTATAACGCATGTTTTAAATACTAAACCGTATCAAATAAAATACGTACCCGCTCTAGGGTTAAGTCTATTTCAGATATTTTAGCTGGGGCAATAAAAATAGTGTCGTCGCCAGCTATAGTACCTAACACGCCATCGGCTTTACCTAATGAGTCAAGTAAACGCGCAATAAGCTGAGCCGCGCCTGGACTGGTACGGATAATAATCATCATTTCGTTATGCATTATATCAATAACAAGCTGGCGCAGCGGGCTTTTTGCTGTGGGTACGCCCATTTCTGCTGGCAAGCAATACACCATTTCTTGTTTGGCATTGCGCGTTCGTACCGCGCCAAACTTACTAAGCATGCGCGACACTTTACTTTGGCTTATATTGTCAAAACCTTGCTCTTTTAACGAATCTACTATATCGCCTTGAGAACCAAAGTTTTCTTCTTTTAAAAGCGCTTTAAATGCTTTTACTAACGCTTCCTGTTTGTCTTGTGGTTGCATAGTTTTTATTTGCTTTTTATTATCCATGCCGCAAATTCTACACAAAAACGAATAATTATGCAGCAGTTGTTTATTTAACTTGCCAGTTTACTGTATTCAGGCCAAATGTTTTTACAACTATGGTCTAAAATATTACGAAAATAGGCAGGATAAATTTGTTTTTAGTCGCTAATTTCTTTATCTTAGAGCCATAAATATTTCCTACCTCAAATCACGGAGAATTCCAATGAAAGTTGCTGTATTAGGTGCTGCAGGCGGTATCGGTCAAGCGTTGTCTTTATTATTAAAAACAGGCTTACCAGCTGGTTCTGAATTATCACTATATGATGTTGCACCAGTAGTTCCAGGTGTTGCGGTTGATCTATCTCATATCCCTACAGCGGTTAAAGTAGCTGGCTTTGGCGCTGATGCGTTAAATGAAGCGCTTAAAGATGCTGATATCGTACTTATTCCTGCTGGCATGCCACGTAAGCCAGGTATGGATCGTGCAGATTTATTTAATGTAAATGCTGGCATCATCAAAACGTTAGCAGAAGGCATAGTTGCAAGTTGTCCTAAAGCATTAGTAGGTATTATTACTAACCCAGTAAACGGCACTGTACCAATTGTTGCTGAAGTATTTAAAAAAGCAGGTACTTACGACGCTAAACGCGTATTTGGTATTACTACGCTTGACGTTATTCGTTCAGAAGCATTTGTTGCTGAACTTAAAGGCGTAGACGTAGCAACTGTTAAAGTTCCTGTAATCGGTGGCCACTCAGGTACTACTATTTTACCTCTACTTTCTCAAGTTGAAGGCGTGAGCTTTACAGATGAAGAAGTTGCAGCACTTACTCCACGTATCCAAAATGCGGGTACTGAAGTTGTAAATGCTAAAGCGGGTGGCGGTTCAGCTACTTTATCAATGGGTGCAGCAGCAGCTCGTTTTTGTATGTCTTTAGTTAAAGGCCTACAAGGTGAAGACGTTGTAGATTACGCGTACGTTGCTGTTGAAAATGGCGATGCGGAGTACTTTGCACACCCAGTACGTTTAGGTAAAAACGGCGTAGAAGAAATTCTTTCTTACGGCGAACTAAGCGCATTTGAAACAAAAGCAAAAAATGACATGCTTGAAACACTGAAAAAAGACATCAAAGAAGGTGTTGATTTCATGGCGTAATAGCCAAAATCAAGTGACAAAAAAGCCTGCGTTTGCAGGCTTTTTTATTGCTCGGAATTTAGCTAACCTGCACCCAGGTTAGCTACACATAAAGGCAGTAAAGTTAGTGATCGCGATCAACTGCAATACGGGCAAGGCTCACAAGTGCTTGTTTATATTCAGACTCAGCTAAAAAGTCTAAGCAAGCAATGGCTTTGTCGGCTTCAAGTTCGGCCTTTTGCATCGTAAATTCAAGCGCATTGGTTTGTTTAAGTGCCGCTAAAATTTCTTCAAGATGATCCATGCCATTACTGTGCTCTATAGCGTCACGGATCAGCTGTGTTTGCTGCTCATTACCATGTTGCATTGCATAAATAAGCGGCAGAGTTGGTTTCCCTTCGGCTAAATCATCACCAATATTTTTACCTAATTGATCTGCATCTGCGTTGTAATCAAGTACGTCATCAACGAGCTGAAACGCAGTACCTAAATGCATGCCGTATAGGTTAAGCGCATCAAGCGTGGCTTGGTTTTGCTCAGTAATAATGGCCGCAAGGCCTGTCGCGGCTTCAAATAGCTTAGCGGTTTTAGAATAAATAACCTGCATATAACTCGCTTCAGTGGTGTCGGGGTCATTACAGTTCATTAACTGTAATACTTCACCTTCAGCAATAATGTTAGTTGCATCTGCAAGCACTTGCATTACCTGCATTTTACCAAGGCCAACCATAAGCTGAAATGAACGAGTGTAAATAAAGTCGCCCACTAATACGCTGGCAGCATTACCAAACTCAGCATTTGCTGTAGGCGTGCCTCGGCGTAAGTTAGATTCATCAACAACATCATCATGTAATAGTGTTGCGGTATGAATAAACTCAACAATAGTTGCAAGTGTAATATGATCTTTACCCTGATAACCCAATGCTCTGGCCGCTAGTATTGCCAACATTGGGCGCACGCGCTTGCCGCCACTGTTTACAATATACAAGCCAAGTTGGTTAACTAACGCCACATCTGAGCGCATTTGCGCATGTATAAGTTGATTGACGTCATTCATATCGTTTTCGATTAACGCCTGGATAGCTTTTATATCCATTGATCTCCGAGCCAATTTTTATGTGTGAACGGCGCAGATTGTACAACAAAAAAAGCACTAGCTCGATATTTTGTGACGATTCCCTGAAAAAACACGGTTAACATCGCTAATTAGCACTTAAATACGAGAGATAGCTGATTAATTAGCGTACAAAGTGTGCTGTAATTTATGTTTATTTATTATCCGTTGTAGTGTGTGTTTAGCTAAGGCAAATTATTTTCACTAATCGTGAAAAAGCGCTTGGCAAAAGGGCTATTTAATATAAAATAGGGGAAATATTGAATTGCTCTCAATGCAGCTACTTTTTATTCATTTTAATTACAAAATAGGCTTGCTAGTTATTACGCCGTAGCGTAAACTTCGCGCCCTATCGAAGAATATTTTAGTTGCGTCGATTTGAGGGCGCACAGACGGAGTTAATTATGTACGCGGTTTTCCAAAGTGGTGGTAAACAGCATCGTGTGACTGAAGGTCAAACGATTCGTCTTGAAAAATTAGACGTTGAAACTGGTGCAGCAGTAGAATTTGATTCAGTACTTTTAGTTGCTGATGGTGAGAAAATCGAGATTGGTGTACCGTTCGTAAACGGTGGTAAGATAACAGCTGAGGTTGTTTCACATGGTCGCGGTGAGAAGATTAAGGTTGTTAAATTTAGACGCCGTAAGCATTCTCGTAAGCAAATGGGCCATCGTCAATGGTTCACAGAAGTTAAAATCACTGGCATTAGCGCTTAATTAGAGGTACTTAGAAATGGCACATAAAAAAGCAGCTGGTAGTACTCGTAACGGTCGCGATTCAGAAAGCAAACGCCTAGGTGTTAAGCGTTTTGGTGGCGAATCAGTTCTAGCGGGTAGCATCATTGTTCGTCAGCGTGGAACTCGTTTCCACCCTGGTACAAACGTAGGTATCGGTAAAGACCACACTATCTTCGCAAAAGCAGATGGTAAAGTTCAGTTTGAACAAAAAGGTCCTTTAAACCGTAAATACGTAACTATCGTAACTGAGTAATCAGTAAGATAGTTAAAAAACCCCGCCTTTGCGGGGTTTTTTGTTTTCATTATTTTACAATATATACCCAAGCCTGCAATTATACCTATGGGTTTAAGTAGCGGGCTCTTTAACGAAGTTATAGAGCGATCTAATTCGTAAAATGGTTCAAATATTTATGCCAATTGGTATTAAGTTGGCTTGGGTATATAATAGTGTTATTAACAAGCCAATCCCTAAAGTGAGTAATCATGAAGTTTGTAGATGAAGTAGAAATTCGCGTAGAAGCTGGAGACGGTGGCGCCGGTATCGTGTCTTTCCGTCGTGAAAAATATATCCCAGAAGGTGGGCCTGACGGTGGTGACGGTGGTGACGGTGGTAGTGTTTATCTACAAGCGGATGAAAACTTAAATACCTTAATTGATTACCAATTTGAACGCTTCCATAGAGCAGATCGCGGTACTAATGGCCGCAGCCGTAACTGTACTGGTAAAAAGTCTGACGATTTAATTATTATGGTGCCTGTAGGTACACGTATTATGGACGTTGATACGCAAGAGGGATTAGGGGATTTAACCCAACATGGCCAAAAGATTTTGGTGGCAAAAGGCGGTTTCCATGGCTTAGGAAATGCGCGTTTTAAATCAAGTACAAACCGTGCTCCGCGTCAAAAAACCTTAGGGACAGAAGGCGAAGTACGCAACCTTAAACTAGAGTTATTGTTACTAGCAGATGTAGGCTTATTAGGTTTGCCAAATGCAGGTAAGTCTACCTTTATCCGTAGTGTATCGGCAGCAAAACCAAAAGTAGCAGATTACCCATTTACGACGCTTATTCCAAATTTAGGTGTGGTACGTCCTGAAGCTAATAAATCATTTGTTATCGCTGATATACCAGGCTTAATTGAAGGCGCATCGGATGGTGCTGGTTTAGGTATTCAATTTTTGAAACACCTAGAGCGCTGTAGAATATTACTGCATATTATTGATGTAATGCCAGTTGATGGCTCAAATCCAGTTGATAATGCATTTGCGATTGTTAATGAGTTACATCAGTACAGCCCTAAATTAGCAGAAAAACCGCGCTGGTTGGTATTTAATAAAATAGATTTATTACCAGCTGACGAAGCAAAAGCTTTATGTGAAAAAATTGCACAAGAGCTAGGCGAAACTGAAAATATTTACAGTATTTCTGCTATTAATAAATCAAATACTCAACCACTAATTCATGACGTAATGACATTGCTTGAAAGCATGCCAAAAGAGAAATTCGTTGAAACTACAGACGAAGAGGTTGAGTTTAAGTGGGACACCTATCATCAAAAAGCTGCTAAAAAGAGCGACGATGATGATGATTGGGATGAGTGGAATGAAGATGATTACGACGTAGAAGTTGTGTACGAGCGTTAATTATAATTAATTACATATAAAAGGAGCTTATGCTCCTTTTTCTTTGTTTAATAATAAATACTGGATAATTAGTGTGATAATTTCAATGATTGCTGCAATGGCAAATAACCGTGTAATTGGCCTTAATAATACAATGCCTTGGCATTTACCTGGAGACTTACAGCATTTTAAAAAAGTAACCACAGGTAAACCTGTGATTATGGGGCGCAAAACATTTGAGTCTATTGGACGGCCTTTACCTGGGCGTCGTAATATTATTATTACCCGTAATAGCCAGTATCAAGCAACTGGAATAGAAGTTGTTACAACGCCAGAGGCCGCGTTAAATTTAGTTGCTGATGTGGAAGAGGTGATGATCATTGGTGGTGGAAATATTTATCAACAATTTTTAGAAAGTGCACAAAGACTTTATTTAACCTTTATAGACTTAGATGTTGAAGGTGACACTCAGTTTCCTGATTACGAAAAAGTGGCAACCTGGCAGGTTAAAGATGAAATACAAATGGCTGCGGATGAAAAAAATCAATATAGTCATAAGTTTGTAACTTTATATAAAAACTCTTAACATTATTGCGAAATACTGAGCATATTGGTACAATATTAACTAATCCAATAGGAATAAAGTATTATAAAAAGGGTTTTCCATGATTAAGTTATCAAAGCTAGTTGTTATTACTGCGCTTGCAGCCGGTTCGTTTGTATATACTGCCCCTGCACAAGCAGATGATCAGTTAGCGATTTCTATCTGTGAGTATATTGCAGCGGATGATAAAAATCGTTTACGTAGTAAGCTTAAAAGCTCACGAGTGAAAGTTCGTAATATATACGATGCAGTATTTTGTAACGGCAATAATTTATTGCGTCATGCAGTGGCAAGTAATGCATTAGACAGCGGTGAATATATAGTAAAAAACTTATCTAAAAGCTCGCTAGAAGATGGTGCTGATATATCATGGGCTGAATCGAACGGTCATTCAGGATCGCCCTTAATTGCGATAATTAAAGAGCGCGCAGGTCTTTAATTTTACAATAAATACGATTAAACCACGTTTTATACGTGGTTTTTTTATGCCTATATTTTTATAAATAATTTTAAATAACACAGCACTATTTTAGTATTGTAATCCCCCCCTTTTAACACAAACGCCAACCTTATTAAAAACATAACCCTTTTTACTTATTAACTTACTTATTGTGTTGAAATGAACTTATAGCCGACTCTATAGGTGCTGAAGTTAAAGGAATCTAGGAATAGCCACAAAAAATAACTCATTGTTTTTATTTGGGTTAACATTCTTGTTGTTGCTTTGACAGCTCATGAATTTAATACGATTAGTCGTATTTGCCATTAAACTGTCATAAATAGTCAATATTCTACGCGCATATGATTTTAGGGATTTATTTATGCGCGCCTCTACATTTACCCGCTTACTGGCTGTTTTGTTAACTCTCGCGAGTGTTTTATTAGCTATGACTCTACTTTGGGCCAGTCAAACTTTACTAAAACTAGAGCAGCAAGACAGTGCATATAGACAGCTTAAAAATACGATTATGGTTGATCTAGCGAGCTATCTAAGTAATTACTTAGCACAAGGCGATAGCCAATACTTAACACAAGCCTCAAGTTTAATCTCGCAAGTAGAGCAAAAACAGTTAACGCTATTACCAGCAGCTCTTAAATCACAACTTACTGAGCAGTTAATTACTCTAAATAATGATATAAACGGTAAATATAGAGCCTTGGGTAAGCTCTCTGGTAACGAAACGGCTTTACTTGATAATGCGCTAAGGCAAATGGCTGGTTCGGCATCCTCGTTAATTAATTATGCGCGCTCAGCTTCGGATAATAGTCACAACACGCTTAGTTATTATAAATTGGCCAATGAGTATTATAGTGAAGTGATTAACTTATCATTATTTAGTTATCAACTGGTGCTAGATTATCAGCAGAGTGTAGAGCAGAGTTTGCAACAAAGCGTGAAAAATTTAAATGTATTAGCAGCAAAAATAGAGCAGCTACCAAACTTAGGTGTGATGGATAAAGTAGATGAGTATAGTTTATTTATTGACGAGCAAAGTGAAGATTTAGCTACTGATATTAAATCAGAATTAAGTAGTTGGCCAAATCGCTATCCTCGGGATTTAACCAGTACATTAACTCAGGCACAACAACGACAGACGGGGGCCGATGAATTGCGCACGCAGCTTAGTAATTTATCTAAAACAGTGATAAATGCAGAGCAAGCACTAAAAACACAACAAGATAATTTAAAGCAGCAAGTATTTTGGGTGTTTTGTGTTGCTATTAGTGGGCTAGTTATACTTGCTGGCGGTGTTTATATTGTTCAGCGTAATCTGGTACTTAATCCTCTTCGACGGTTGCGCGACGGGTTTGCATTTTTAATTGAAACGAATGAGTTTAAAAATATTGTCAGTAATAACCCAAAAACTGAAGTTGGGGAAATAGCCCAATACTTTAATCAGCTAATTGAACGCCAGCGCATAGAAGCACAAGAGCGAGCACAAATGCTAAAAGTAGTGAATGCTTTTATGCAGCAAATGAGTAAACACTTACAGACGATTGAGCAACAAACTACTACGAGTTATGGGCAAGTGGAACAGAATCAGTATTTACTAACCGATATTCAGCAGATTGGAGAGCAAGTTAATGATATTAATACACAAGTAGCTGATAACGCACAAAGTACCTTTAGTGCCATGGAACAAAGCTTAGGATTTGCGCAAAGTATGTTAAGTGCGAGTGCCGATACACAGGCACGGGTTGAACGCAGTATACAAAGCTTACAAGAGCTACTTAATGGTGTTGAAGGCGTAAGTAAAATTATAGAAGTAATACGTAATATTGCAGATCAAACCAACTTACTTGCGCTAAATGCAGCAATAGAATCAGCTAGGGCAGGTGAGCATGGTCGCGGCTTTGCAGTAGTGGCTGATGAAGTTAGGCAATTGGCACTGCAAACGCAAGGCTCGCTGAGCGAGATAAATGGGCAGCTCACCATACTGAGTGAAAACTCACGGCTAGTTGCTACGCAAATAACAGCATTAACCCAAGGTGCTCAATCGCAAACGCAAAATGCCCAAGAACTTAAGTTAAATTCGGAAGCGGTGGCAAGTAATGCAAAAAATGCTAATAAAGTAGCGTTTGAGGCGATGAAGCTTGCTAAGCAGCAAAGCAATTTATTAGATAACTTTAGTCAGTCAATGGCTGAAATGAAGGGGCAAGTAAGTGAGTCGAGCTCGTTGGTGGATGATATACGACATCAGCTACAACAACAAATTCATTCGATTAAAGGGGGCCTGGGGTTGTAATAAATTAGCTTTAGCGCTCATCTTATATCATGCTCTAAATTCTATGTGCTAAGCTGTATGCTGGTTTTATTTTATAAAATGAAGGATTTATAATGATTGTACAAGGTCAAACTATTCCCTCGGTTACGCTAAGTCAGTTAACCGACGATGGTATGCAAACACTGACTAACAGTGAATTATTTGCAGATAAAAAAGTTGTATTGTTTGCAGTCCCCGGTGCGTTTACACCTACCTGTTCAAATGCACACTTACCTGAGTTTATTACTCTGGCAGATAAAATAAAAGCAAAGGGCGTTGATGCAATTTATTGTGTATCGGTAAACGATGCGTTTGTTATGAAAGCATGGGGGGCATCACAAAATACACAAGAAATAGCCATGCTGGCAGACGGCGATGCGAGCTTTACCAAAGCATTAGGCCTTGATATGAATACGGCAGGGTTTGGCGGTGTGCGTTCAAAGCGTTACGCAATGATCGTGGAAAATAGTGTAGTAACCGGTTTATTTGTAGAGCAAGAAAAAGAATTTGTGGTTAGTCGTGCTGCTGCTGTTTTAGAAAAGCTATAGAATAAATTAGCGATTTGAAAATACAAAAGCCGATGTTGATGCAACATCGGCTTTTTGCAATTATTGCTTATTAAGGCTGATATTGCCCGCTAATTGTTAAGCCCGAGAAGGTTTTATACGCGTTAACACTTAAGTGCCACGTACCCGCTTGTGGGCTTGAGAAAGTACAGGTTTCGGCATTACCATTTTTATATGGACGACAATCGTAACTCGATGTCGTGGGCTGACTGCCAAACTTAACAAACAAATCAGCATCGCCTGTGCCACCGCTTGTTGTTACTGTAAATGTAGCCATACCTGCTGGCACGTCTAGTGTGTAATGCTTCCATTGACCTGCATTAGCACTCACATCGCTTACAGTGCCACCACCAGCTTGAGGTGTGCCTGAGCCCCCGCCCGAAGCTGCTGTAATATTACCAGTTAAGCTGATCCCAGAATAGGCAGAATAACCTCGTAGCATCACATGATACGTACCTGATGTAGGGTTATCGATTGAGCACTCTTCGTTGTTACCACTTTTGTAAGGGCGGCAATCGTAGGTAGAGGTTGTTGGCTTACTGCCAGAGCGCACGTATAAATCGGCATCACCAGTGCCTCCACTCATAGTGAAAGTGACATTAGTTGCGCCACTGGGCACTGTCATTGTATAAAATGTTTCAGAGTTAGTTGCGCCGCTTAAACCGGTTTGAGTTTCGCCATCAAGAAGTTCATTACCACTTGGTGGTGGTGCAGTGCCACCACTTGCAGCAGCTACGGCAGCTGCTGCATCAACAATACCGGTACCACAGCTAGTACATGTGGCTGGGAACGAGCGGGTGGTTGTTTTTAAAATATTTTCGATTTCATCGGGAGTAGCATTCGGCTTTGCTTGTTTTATCAGTGCCGCTACGCCAGCAACATGGGGGGCTGCCATTGATGTACCCTGCGAAAAACCGTAGCTATCACTAGAAGGGGTTGACGAACCGGCGTTATAAGTGGATAAAACACCTTCAGAATCGTTAGCAAAACTTTGCGCACCACCCGGTGCGGCAACATCAATATTACTACCGTAATTAGAGTAATAAGCACGACCGCCATTACGGCCAACCGAGGCTACATTTACCACGCCATTACAGTTGCCTGGGTTATAGTTTGCTGAGTTATCGTTATCGTTACCAGCAGCAATTACCACTACTGTGCCGTTATTACGTGCGGTGTTAATAGCACTTTGTGTTGTAGAGCTACATGAGCCACTACCCCCTAAGCTCATATTTATTACATCTGCAGGATTGGCATTTGCCGGTAGCCCAGATACATTGCCACCAGAAGCCCAAATAATACCATCAGCAATATCAGAGGTTAAACCACCGCACTTACCTAGTACACGTACAGGCACTACTTTGGCGCCGTAAGCAACCCCAGCAACACCCTCACCATTATTAGTAACTGCAGCAACAGTACCCGCTACATGTGTGCCGTGCCAGCTAGAGTTTTGTGCACCGTTAGTACCACATTCATTGGCAGCAACCGCATCGCCCGGATCGCGGGCATCGCTATCGCGACCATTGCCATCATTAGCCACCGATAAATTCGAGATCATATCGTAACCGGGTAAAATATTAGCGTTTAAATCAACATGAGGGCGATAGCCTGTATCGAGTACAGCAACAACAACACCGCTACCAGTGGCTGTATCCCACGCTGTAGGTAAGTTTAAGCCGCCAGCTTGTTCATAATAATGCCATTGGTCGTCAAATCGTGGATCATTAGGCGTTGCAAATGGTTGCAGCATTTGATCGACTTCAATGTATTCAACATTGCCAGATTCAAGCATTTCTTGCATAAATTGCTGTGCTTCTTGTGCATTTAGCTTTTTACTTGCACGCATTACATGGTGATTATTAAGTGCCATGGCACGAATATACTTCGCTTTTACTTTGCCTTTTTTAGAGGTGTAATTTTTAACAAAGCTCTGCGCTTTATTTTGCATATTTGATTGGCTTACATCTGTGTCTGTAGCTGCAAAGCTAGCTAAATCATTAGTGTTATTTTTATATTTAATAATGAATTGTGTTTCAAAACCAGTTTGATTTTGTAATTTAGCTGTTGTTTCTGCCATTGATGGTGCAATTGCTTGTGCAGGAGTTGCAATACTCGATGTTGCAGCAAATAGTGAGCTGATAGTAAAGGCTATTGCACACTTTTTAAATGATTTACCTGTTGTCATGATTATCCTTAGTTTTTATTTATTATTTCGTAGCACAAATCCACGAAGTGGGTACAAAGGTAAATGATCTGTTAAATTAATTGAAAGATTAATTACTTATTAGCTTCTTTCATTTGGTTATAACCTTGTTATTAGCGGGTTTGTAGTTACTTTGTGCTTTTTATATTTATAAATGTAAGTATAAGTAACTAGTTTTAAATTTGAGTATTAATACTTTTATTTTTATTTGTTGTGCAATTGAAAATAATCAATTCGATGTCCAGCCGGTGCATAAATTTTGTTATAATCAAAAAAAATTAATGAGATAAATAAATGACCCAAGTAGATGTGATAGTAATAGGTGCGGGAGCAGCAGGCTTAATGTGTGCAGCGCAAGCAGGATATCGTGGCCGTAGTGTTACAGTACTTGATATGGGCAAAAAGCCAGGTCGAAAAATACTCATTAGTGGCGGTGGGCGCTGTAACTTCACCAACGAAAATGCCAGCCCTAGTAATTATTTGTGTGGCAACCCTCATTTTGTTAAATCATGTTTAAGTCGTTATACCCAACATGACTTTATTGAACTGGTAGATCGTCATGGTTTAGCCTACCACCACAAAACACTAGGTCAGCTTTTTTGTGATAATAATGCTCAAGACATTGTTGATATTTTACTTACTGAGTGTGAGTGGGCGGGGGTATCTATAAAGTTGCGTAACGAAGTAATCAGCGTTTCAAAAACTGAAACTGGTTATAGCGTAGTAACCGAGCATGAAACATTTTATTGTGAGTCGTTAGTGATTGCCTCCGGTGGCTTAACTATGCCTAAGCTTGGCGCAACACCCATTGGCTATAAAATTGCTGAGCAGTTTGGCTTAAAAGTATTACCGACCATGGCGGCACTTGTACCATTTACTTTGCATCAGCACGATAAAGAACGTTTTGAAGCGCTTTCAGGTATAAGTATTTTATGCGATGTTACTAGTGAAGATGGCACTGCATTTAAAGAAAACATTTTATTTACCCATAGAGGATTATCGGGCCCTGCTATATTACAAATAAGCTCATTTTGGCGCGCCGGACAGGCGGTAACTATTAATTTATTACCCGAAACAGATTTAAGACAACAGCTAGCCGATTGGCGTGAAACGCAATCCCAAAAGTCGTTAAAAAATAGCTTAGCCACTATTTTACCTAAACGTTTTATTGAAGTTCTTCATGAGGGGAAAGCAATTCCTGATTGTAATATTAACCAGCTAACACATAGCCAAATTGACGAGTTAGTTAACTATATACATGCATGGCAAATTAAACCAAATGGCACAGAAGGTTACAGAACAGCGGAAGTAACGTTAGGTGGTGTAGATACCGATGAACTTAGCTCAAAAACCTTCGAAGCAAAAAAAGTACAAGGCTTATATTTTATTGGCGAAGTAACCGATGTAACCGGTTGGCTAGGGGGCTATAATTTTCAGTATGCGTGGAGCTGCGGTTTTGCTGCTGGGCAGTATGCTTAATATTTTAGGAACAATAAGTTAGCAGTTACAAGGTTAATTTAGTTTATTGGGTTTAACCGCTGATACTTTAGAGCTAACTTTTAAATAGCAGCGGATTTACTTAATGTGTTTTCATAGCGAGTTTTGGTTAAGTTGTCGCTAGCAACACAGACCTGATCTCGTCCTTGTAATTTTGCTTTATAAAGCGCTTTATCGGCGCGCTCTAAAAGATGCAAAGCAGTGTCGTCAACATGCGCTTTAGCTATACCAATACTGATAGTTAACGCTCTATTATCGATTAAATGAGTGGCAATAAACGCTCTGAGCTCTTCAGCTTCGTTAATTGCGTTATCTAGGCTGCTATCTCGAAGAATAATAGTAAACTCTTCTCCGCCCCAGCGTGCAATTAATGCACTATTTGTAAGCTTGTTTTGTAAAATATTGGCAAACTCACTAAGCACGTTATCACCCGCTAAATGGCCATAAGTATCGTTTACTTTTTTAAAGTGATCTATGTCGCAAATCATCACTATATTTGATTTTCGCTCATTATTGTTTTCACTCAGTAATTGCGACAATTCAAAATCAAATTTTTGCCTGTTATATAGCCCGGTGAGCTTATCGGTTTCGGCTAGCTGTTTTATTTCGGCATTGCGCTTCGAAAGATGAGAGTAAGCCGAAAAACGCGTTTTTTCATAAAACCTAAATAATAAAACATGCGCAATAGACACTTCAATAAAATTAAATAATGCAGATAAACCTATGGTAATTGATAGTTGTTGCTGTAAGTAAACTAGATAGGCACAAATACCAAAAGCAATGCTACTTAATATACTTCCCCAATTCCGCCCAACTAAAAAAAAGGTAAAAGGCGGAATAAGTGTTGCCCAAAATAATGAATGAGCATGACCCTTTGCCGATACTATAAAGAGCATAATTAAGCTAACTATCATTAATGCAACAACCCAAGCAGCTTTACTAACCTGGGCTGTTTTATTAAACCATATACAAATACTTAATGACGCTATAAGTCCTAAGGCATCAATAAGTGCAATATCGTAACTCGAAAAATAAAAAACATTTAGTAAGGTTAAAATTAAAAAGTAGCAGCAGCAGATTAATAAAGAATGTGCAATTAAGCGTGTTCGCCAGTAATCCTTATGATCTCTAGGGTATTGCGGAAATTCTTTATACCAAAAATGTAGCATCAAATAACGACTTAATAATTATTAGTTAATTCAGTATTGTCTATTTATTATAAAGTGGGTAGTAATAAATTATAAAACCCCGATAGACTTAAATCTATCGGGTTTTTATCATTTATTTTTACTCTTGTATAAATGCTTCGCCTTCTTTCATCCACTTTGCGGCGGGTTTGCCTTTTAAGTAATGATCAAAGTACTGCATCATACGAATCGAAAAATCGACTTGATTAGGAAACTTTTTCAAGTGATGAGGTTCGCCTTCATACTGTAAAAAAGTGGCATCTTTACCCGCACGGCGCAGGGCTAAGTAATACTGTACCCCTTCGTGCCAAGGTACAGCGTCGTCTTTATCGCCAAACATAATTAAAATAGGAGTGTTTACTTTATCGGCAAAAAATACCGGTGAGTTTTCTATGTATAATTCTGGCGCTTCAAAAAGGTTTTTACCAATGCGGCTTTGTCCTGTTTCGTACTGAAACTGACGCGCTAAGCCCGATTTTAAACGAATGCCACTATAGGCGCTGGTCATGTTAGACACGGGAGCACCCGATACAACCGCTTTAAACATATCGGTTTGAGTGATCATAAAGGCACTTTGGTAGCCTGCCCACGAATGACCTTGTAAACCAATTTTATTTTTATCAGCAATGCCTAAATCAATGAGCTTTTGCGTGGCGTTGATCATGGTTTGCGTTGATGATTTACCTGGGTGGCCTATTTCAAAACGAATGTCGGGTAAAAATACCGCGTAACCGTTTGAGGTAAACATAGGGAAGTTAGGGCGGTGGTTTAATTCCATTTTAGGAAAGTCGTACATGCGCTGGCTCATATAACGGTAAAAATACACCATTACTGGTACTTTTTCGCCTTTTTTGTAACCCGCAGGTTTAATTAGTACGCCTTGTAAGTCTTCGCCATCAAAGCCTTTGTAGCTTATGAGTTCTGGCTTTTCGCCCCAGGCAAAGTTACTTATTTGTGGGTTAAGTGTAGTCACTTGTTGCGGAGCACTGAAACTAAAGTCAGTTTGATAAAAGTCTGGAAACTGATGGTACGCTTGCTCAGTAAATAGGTATTTATCGGCATTTTTTGCTTTTTTAACTAAATCAAAACGTTTATTACCACTGAGCACTTTAGTTACTGTGTTGGTGGTTAAATCAAGCTTGGCTATTTCACTTTGCTTAGTTTGTAAGTTAATAGCCGATATAAGCAATGTTTCGTCTTTTTTAAAGCCAACTTGGCTTTTATCAAGTTTAATAACGCGATATTGAGTATTGGTTTGTTTACCATTAGTTAAACGTTTTGCCTGCTGGCTATTTACATCAAACGCCCAAATATCGTACTTACTGTAAGCAAGTAGTTGGCTGCTATCTTGATTCCAACCGGCAAAACCATAACCTGGTTGGGCTGAAGGGTAGTCGTGCTTGTCATCAGCAAAAGTAGCTCCAATAGCGCGTGTAAGCGTAGTGACTTTATTATTTTTTAAATCTTTTAGCTGTATATGGTTATCGCTAAAGTAGGCGGCAAACTCGCCATTAGGTGCCAAACTTGGTTTAAACGGGTAGTTACTAACAATGGGAGTGTGTTTACCTGTATTAATATTTACAGCAAAGTAGTCAGCAAAAAAGCCGCCATACATTATTTTCTCAAGGTATGGGGTATCAGTATAACCAAGCAGTGATGTATCGCGCTGCGGATTAAGCGCAACCTCTGGCATGCTCACAGTACTTAGCTGGGTAACTTTTTGCGAATTTATGTGGTACACCGCGCTGTAATGGCGGTTTTTGTTTTTTTCGTTCCACTGCTGCTGTTCACGCGGTTTTATTTGCGCGTCGTTGTTATGCCATACTTTTAAGCCTTTATGCTCTCGTATAGTGTCAAAGTCGTATAGTGAGGCTTCGTCGCTATACTCTTTAGCTTTTACTTTAGCGGCTAGTTTAGGGCGATTTTCAAAATATAAACGCTCGCCATTTTCAGACCATATTAACGCGGCGGTTTTACCTATTCCCCAATCTTTGTTGGGGGAGTTAATCGTTGTTAGCTGCTCATTTTGCCAAAGTTGTAAGCTGTAGTTACGACGGCGCATGTCGTCGTTAACATAGTTACCTAACGTAAATGCTACGCTTGCCTCAGTTGGGTGCCAGGCTATTTTATTGGCCACAACACCAGGCTCATCTATGAGTATGCTGCTTACAAAGTCATTTAAATTAAGCAGTGCTATTTGATTGTTGTTACCATCGCTGTAACTCTGGCTAACTAATAGTTGCTGATTAGTTGCGCTAATACTGTAGTTAAATACATCTGCAATTGTGTGGCTGCGTTTATTGCTTAAATTTACAATAACCAGCGGATAGGTTTTATCATCTTTGTCTGGTGTGATGGCGCTATCGTTTTTATTAGCATGAGTGCTGGCACTTTCATCCTCGGCTTTTTCATCATCGCCTTTAGCTGCTTTTTGATCTAAGCGATAGGCAAGCCAAGTTCCATCGTTTGATAACTTATAGTCTTTTACATTACTAAAACTTTGTTGCTCGCCTGTTTGGGTATTTACCAGTACCAGGTTGTTTTTTAGAGCATCTTTTTTCTTCGTGGTTTCTTGTTCTAGTAACGTGGGTACTTGGGTAAATGCGACCCAGTTAGCAGCTTTATTAATAACAGGCTTGGTACCACGCGGTACTTCTGCAATTAAGCTATTACCGCTTAATAAGTATACTTGGCCAGTGGCATCACCACGATACGGGGTTGCACTGAGCGATAAAATACGGCCATCTTCAGAAAGTTGTGTTGCTTTGGCTGATTTAAAATCAAACACATCGTTAAATTGTAGCGACTCTTTAGCGTAAACTGTGGTGCTAGCTACGCTGACAATAAGCGCAGAGCTTAAAAGGGTGAGCTTTGTTTTCATTATAGGTTCTCGTTTTTTAGCGTTATTTTATTGTAACGAGTTTTGTCTATAATTCGAGTATATACGACAAGTGGTAGTAAAGCAGAGTTGAAAGGCTGAAGGTGAAAATTTAAAAACCTTGCAAGCGTGGCTCACAAGGTTAAGTGTGTTGAATTTGGAATTTATAACCAGATTTTTTGTAGCTCCGGCCATTGTTTTTCAAATTGTGCGCTTGGCTTAGTACTAAAATTACTGCGTACAAACTGATTCATTTTACCTTCAACATAGGCAAGTAAAAAGTTGGCTAGGGTTAGCTCGTCACTTTGAAAGTTTTTACCTTCACGCAGCTTTCTCTCGCGCAGCACTTGTTTAAATTGGGTCTCAAGTTTTTCAAAGAAACTTTGCACTCGTTCACGTAACCGCTCTTGCTCACCTTGCAATGCGTCGCCGGTTAAAATACGGGTAATACCAGGGTTCTTTTCAGCAAACGTTAGTAGTAAATGCAAAATATTATAAACGCGGGCTTGGCTTTCTTTTTCGTTTTCTAAAATAAGATTTATACGAGATAAAAGCGTGTCTTCAATAAATTCTATTAAGCCCTCAAACATACGTGCTTTACTAGGAAAATGACGATACAACGCTGCTTCCGATACACCAACCTCAGCGGCTAGCTTTGCTGTGGTAATACGCTGGCCGGGACTGGTTTCTAACATTTGTGCAAGTGCTTGCAGTATTTGCTCTTTGCGATTACTTCTTTTTGTCGCAGGCATGAACATTCCTTTTTTATTAGTTATCTTTTAGCAGGAGCTAGTCATTTTGATTCAAATGTTTAAGGCGCGTTTATATTTAGAATTAAACAAATTTAAACTCTTAAAAGTAAACGCGTGTTTAGCATGTTAATGTTTTATTCAGTTTGTTTCCAGCTCTTTTATATTCTCTGAGCGAGCTGTTGGATCACTGTTAGCGCAATTGCTGTTTTGCTATTTGTTGGTAATTCAAGCTGTTCATTATGCCAGTACAGGGTTAGCGCATTATTGTCAGCGTTAAACCCAAGATCACTTTGTGATACATCGTTAGCGCAAATCATATCCAGGTTTTTATTTTTTAATTTGCCTTTTGCGTAGTTTGCTACATTTTGTGTTTCTGCGGCAAAACCAACAGTGTAAGGGCGGTTTTGCTGTAAATTAGCTACGTGTGCAATTACATCCGGGTTTTTAACTAAAGTAAGAGTAAGCTCGTCGCCTTGCTTTTTCATTTTTTGTGCTGCAACCGTTGCTGCGCGGTAGTCGGCAACAGCGGCGCAGCCAATAAACGCATCTGAACGCGGTGCGTAGTTGAGTGATTCGTTTAATAGCTGCTCGGCGCTTTCTATGTTGATCAAATTTACGCCAGTAGGGGCTTTTATAGTCACCGGGCCTGAAATTAAATTAACTTTAGCGCCAAGTAATAAAGCGGCCTCAGCAAGTGCGTAGCCCATTTTTCCTGAGCTGTGATTAGATATAAAACGTACCGGGTCAATGGCTTCTCGGGTCGGGCCTGCAGTTATGGTAATGGTTTTACCTGCAAGTAACTGAGGTTGCTCTTTTGCAATACATAAAGCAACTAGCTCATGAGGCTCTAGCATGCGCCCAGCGCCTACATCGCCACAAGCTTGCTCACCCTTTCCTGGGCCCCAAATAAGCACGTTACGTGCTTTAAGTGTGGCTAAATTAGCTTGTGTAGCAGGGTGAGCATACATTTGCTGATTCATAGCCGGTGCGATAGCGACTTTAGCCGGAGTTGCAAGTAATAAGGTAGTGAGTAAGTCATCGGCAATGCCCGCCGCCATTTTAGCAATAATGTTGCTGGTGGCTGGGGCAACTAAAATTAAATCGGCCCACTTGGCAAACTCAATATGGCCCATAGCAGCTTCTGCAGAAGGGTCGAGTAAGGAGTCTGCAACCATTTCACCGCTCACAGCTTGCATAGTTAAGGGGGTTATAAAATGTTTTGCTGATTCAGTCATAACTACTTTAACACTACAACCATGCTCTTTTAAGCGTCTAACCAGTTCTGCGCATTTATAGGCCGCTATACCGCCGCTAATTCCCAGCACTATTTTTTTATTAGTTAAATTAATCATGGTTGTCCATCAGCCTTATTTAATATTAGGGCTAAAATAACAAATCTTGACCCGTACAGCTAAGCTTTTAAGATGAAAATAACAGGCTAATTTTCAAATTTGCATTACAGTTAATATATAAGCCGATTTATCAAGGATGAATAATGCAACTAACCTCACTTCCTAATTCGCAGCGTCCCCGCGAAAAGCTAATCGAAAAAGGCGCAAAAGCGCTCAGTGATGCTGAATTGCTTGCCATATTTTTACGCACCGGTTTGCCGGGTATGAATGTGATTGAGCTTGCCCAACATTTACTTAATGAAAACAAAACGCTACACAATTTATTTAATGCCAGTATGGAAGAGTTTTGTGCGCAAAAAGGGTTAGGTACAGCTAAGTATGTGCAGTTGCAAGCGGTGCTTGAGCTCAGCCAGCGTTATATGCAGGAGCGTTGCCAGCGCGATGCTATATTTAACTCGCCAAACGCTGTATATGATTATTTAACCTTGCAAATGCGTGGTTTGCAGCAGGAGGTATTTATGGTGCTGTATCTTGATAGTCAAAATCGCTTAATTAAAGATGAAATACTTTTTTATGGCACCATTAATTCTGCCAGTGTATATCCACGAGAAGTGGTAAAAGCGGCACTTAAAAATAATGCAGCAGTGGTTATTTTTGCGCATAATCACCCAAGCGGGATTGCCGAACCGAGTCAGGCCGACAAACTTATTACTAATAAATTGCAACAAGCACTGCAATTGGTAGATATAAATGTGCTGGATCATATTATTGTTGGAGGAGAAACCTGTGTTTCTTTTGCTGAACGAGGTCTTATTTAGCTTTACTTTTACAGAAGAGTACTAAAAACGAGCAGTTTAGTGTGTTTTGGCAAATTAGTTTAATTTAAATGCACTTTTTACTTTCCCTATGGGCTTTCGATCTTTATAATTAGCCGCTATCAAATTTGCACATGAGCTGATTGGATGAGATCAGTTATTTGATCTTCGCCTGTAAAAGCTGTATAAAGAGCGCCCTTCGATTTATCTCTAGGGCACAACTACATGGCCTTAGGGAAAATTAAGCTCGAGCTAAGTTATTGGAGATATATAGACATGGCTAAAGTATGTCAAGTTACAGGTAAGCGTCCTGCGGTTGGTAATCACCGTTCACACGCGAGAAACGCGACTAAACGTCGTTTCCTACCTAACCTACAAACACACCGTTTTTGGGTTGAAAGTGAAAAACGTTTTGTAACATTACGCACTACTACTAAAGGTATGCGTATTATCGATAAAAAAGGCATCGACACGGTTCTTACAGAAATCCGTGCTCGCGGCGTAAAAGTTTAAGGATCTGAATCATGCGCGATAAAATCCGTTTAGTTTCAACTGCCGGTACTGGTTTTTTCTACACTACCGACAAGAACAAACGTAACATGCCTGAGAAGATGGAAATCAAAAAGTTTGATCCAAAGATTCGTAAACATGTTCTTTTTAAAGAAGCTAAAATTAAGTAATTTTAGTTTTCTATTAGAATGTAAAAACCCAGCTTATGCTGGGTTTTTTGTTTTTGTTTTACGTAAAATAATAGCTTAATTGTTTAATATTGCCCTTAGCTTTAGCTTAGAGCTTGCTTCTAATAGCTGTAATATATCAGCGCTTACCCCTCAATTAAAACCTACTCGTTTGATTATCAGCGTATTAAATCACTTTTTCTAAGTGAGTACTTATTTACTGTGGGGCTATTTTACATAAAGGTTTGCATAGGAGTATAATGCTGCGCTCATTTAGTTTATGGTTGTCTTATCTTCAACTCAGGCTGTAGGAATTGCCATGGAAAGTTGGTATTTAGTTGTATGTAAACCTCGCCAAGAAGAGCGTGCGCAGGTTAATTTAAAAAACCAAGGAATAGCGTCATTTTTTCCAAAGTTAACTACTGAAAAGTTAGTTAAAGGACGCCGCACTGTTAAGCAGTCTGCTTTATTTCCTGGTTATGTATTTGTGTGTTTAGAAGCTGAAAATGGTAACTTTTTTGCGGTAAAAAATACCCGCGGAGTAAGTGGCTTTGTAACTTATGGTGCTGCATATCAGCGTGTGCCCGTTGAGTTAATTAATCAGCTTAAAGCAGAGCGTTCGCACTCACATGAATCGCAAGTTCCTAAAAACGGTGACTTGGTGAGTGTAAACAATGAGTCATTTAAAAATATTGACGCTATTTATAAAGAGCCTGATGGCGATATGCGCAGTATTTTGTTCATTAATTTGCTTAACAAACAAATAGAAATTAGCGTGAGTAATCAAGCAATAAGCAAAATTTAATAAAAAAAGGGGAAGTAATAAATTACTTCCCCTTTTTATAAATGTTTATAGCAGTAATTAAACCTTAAAGTTTTCTACTGATAACCTAAGTTCTTCTGCTAGTTTTGCTACTTCTGAACTTGATATGGTCGTTTGTATTGCGCCCTCAGCGGTTTGCTCGGCTATAGCAACAATGGACTCTAAGCGTTCACTTATTTCTTGTGATACTTGTTGTTGCTCTTGCGCTGCCGTTGATATTTCTTCACTCACGTTATGCGCTTGCGATACGGCTAAAGTAATCGAGTCGAGAGCGCTGCTTGCTAAATCGCTTTGCTTAACACACGACACGGCTTGTTGTTTACCTTTTTCCATAGCCGATACAGCGGCTTCTGCACCGCTTTGTAGTGACTCAATCATAGATTGAATCTCTTGGGTTGATTCTTGTGTTTTACTTGCCAGAGAACGTACTTCATCTGCTACTACAGCAAAGCCTCGCCCATACTCACCTGCACGCGCTGCTTCAATCGCGGCATTTAATGCCAATAAGTTTGTTTGATCAGCAATACCGCGAATCACATCTAATATACTGCCAATCGATGCGCTGTCTTTGTGGAGCTTATTAATAACATTCGACGCTTCATCAACTTCGTAAGCTAGTTGCTCAATAGTGGCTTTATTTTGATTTGAAATGTCTTTAACGCGCTCGGCTTCTTTATCGGCATTTTTAATCTCATGTAACGCCTGTTGAGCGCTATTACTTACCGTTTGTGATGTACTACTCATTTCTGTTGTTGCTGTAGCTGCCTGTTCAACTTGTGCTTGCTGATTACGAATTGCTTTACTTGATTCGCCAGTAATTGTTGAGGTTTGCTCTGATGCAGCTGCAAGCTGAGTTGAGCGTGAAATAATGCCTTTAATTAAACTGCGAAGGCTATCAATTAAGGTGTTACAGCTTTTAGATAGCTCACCAAACTCATCTTTGGCACTGTCATCTAAGCGCTGTGTCATATCGCCACTTGCTACAATATCTAAAATGCGGTTAACTTCAGCCAGTGGTTTAGTAATACGATTAACTGTAACGACTGCCACGATAATTGCAATTATGGTGGCTATTATCATGCCTATCCAAGTCCACAAGTTTGCAGAAT
Source organism: Pseudoalteromonas sp. SG44-5 (assembly GCF_014164175.1). NCBI lineage: Bacteria > Pseudomonadati > Pseudomonadota > Gammaproteobacteria > Alteromonadales > Pseudoalteromonadaceae > Pseudoalteromonas > Pseudoalteromonas sp. SG44-5. The sequence goes on from NZ_JACJES010000005.1 coordinate 167,901, forward strand.
CTACGTCGCTGCGCACCCCTTTTTGCAATGAAAAAGCAACATCGCTGGCTTGTTTTACAAGTACGTCAATTTGATTTAGCGCTGTTTTAGTTGCTTGCTCAGACTCTGCAAGTTCACGTTCAGTAAGGCTAATTGCATCGATTAAGCGTTTTTTATTCGCAGCAAGGCTATTGTTACCTACAATGTTGCTCTCTAGCGTGTCTACGTATTCTTTTAGACTATTGTATAAACCACTATGGCTTTGCTCTATGGCTGGTTTAATTAGCGCTATGGTGCGGGTCACTTCTTCGAAGTAGTATACTTGTTCATTTTTTACAATATCTAAGGTATTAAGCGTTTTAACCGTTAGCATGTCGGTACTGTTGCTTACTACAGACATAAAATTGTTTTCAAGATTATTAGCAGCCTGGTAAGCGCGTGGGTTACTTTGCTCTAAGCCGTTTATATCAATAATATCGAGTACAATTGAGTTTGCATCTTCGGCGGCAAGCTCTATGCTTTCTAGTTGCGCTTTTAACATTTTATTCAGTGCTAGCTGTTTAGCTTTGTCGGCAAGTAAGCCTTCTACCGTGCTTAAAAAACTTAAATAGGTTGTTTCAACTTGTTGGCTACTTTTACTCAATAGTGGATCGTTTTTAACCACTTCTTGTAATTCACTATGCAGCGTATTGAATAACTGCTTTTGTTCGAGCACTTGGTTTTTTATTGGTTCTAGTTGCTCTGCAGAAGAGGTATAAAAACTAGCTTGAGCAGCTTTGCTCATTAAAATAAACTCGGCTTGTAATTCAGCGCTTTTATTTAAAGCGGGCAGCGACAACTGATTTACTTTTTGGGTGGAGCGATCAATATTTGCTATTTTTATTAAAGAGTTACCGCCAATTATTAAAAGCAGTAGAGTGATGAAAATAAATCCACCCCAAATACGCTGACTCACTGTTAAATTCATACGGATTTCCATTCTAAAGTATATCAGTTAAAACTTATCGGCTTGTATTGCAATAAGTTAAGTAATTAAAGTTAATTTTAATTGTTTAATCTGTGTTGATTATTTTTAATTAAGCAATGGCCATGCGTAGCTCTAATTATAGGAGTGCTATTTTTGCTATTAAATATAATGCCAACTTAATGTGAACAGGTTGTAGTTACAAAGTTTCAACATGCGACATTAAACTTAACAGATGTATTACTTTATTTCAGTTTATTTAGACGAAAGTTGTGATTTTTCTACAGTTTTTTGTTTGCTTTTTAATTCTATTAAGGTCATGGCGCCTCCCCAAACACATCCGGTGTCTAAGGCTAATAAATGATTATGAGGTGTTTTACCATTTAATGCTGCCCAGTGGCCAAAAATAAGCGTTTGTTTAGCCGTTGTTATTGCTGGATGCATAAACCAAGGGGTTAAGTTATTGCCACTTGTTACTTCTCCTTTTGCACTTAAGTCGAGTTGGTTATCGGCAGTTAAAAATCGCATACGGGTAAAGTAGTTAACTATGTATCTAAACTTTTCATAGTTATTAAGTTCATTAGGGTTATTAATGGGGTGAGGTTGGTACATGTTTGCAAAAAAGTCATGCGCTTTAGGCGAGCTGTAACAATGCTGAGCAAACTGAGCATGTTGTAAGGCTTGTGCTATCGACCAGTCAGGGTTGAGCCCAGCATGGGATATAAAGCTATTGTACTGCTTAAGGTAAAGTGCCAAAGGCTGAGTTTGTAAAAATGCAATATAGTGGGGGAGTTTAGTGCTATTGAATACAGCTGCTAATTTATCATTAGGGTTGGGTGGTTTATTAAGTAGATAGCAGGCAATCAGGTGTAAGTCATGATTGCCTAGCGTAACTGTAATGCTATTTTGGTGTTTGTATAAGTACTCTAAACAGGCTAGTGAGTCAGGGCCTCGAGCGACTATATCGCCCACCAAGTAGAGATGATCTTTACTTGGATTAAAGTTAACGCGTTGGAGTAACGCGTTAAACTCGTTAAAGCAGCCTTGCAAATCACCTATTGCGTAGTCAGCCATGCTTATAGTGTACTAGTGCAGTATGTTAGGGCAGGCTAAACGAAACACGTTAATAGGCGCTTTAAACTCAGTGCCAAACTCGTTACGTAACGTATAATGCCCTTGCATAGTACCTACAGGGGTATCTAGTATTGCCCCACTGGTATATTTATAACTTTCGCCGGGTGCTATAACCGGGTTTTCGCCGACCACACCTTCGCCTTGTACTTCAATTTCTTTGCCATTTGCATCGGTAATTAACCAATAACGGCTCAGTAATTTAGCGCTACACAAACTGTGGTTTTTAATGGTTACAGAATAAGCAAATACAAACTTTTCGAGTTCAGGTTGCGACTGCTCTTCTACATAAAATGTTTCAACAGATACCTTTACAGGCGATCCAATATTACTGCTTGTTGTCATAAATCCAATTTGCTATGTCAATAAATTGTTGTAACGATAAGCGCTCAGCACGCAAAGTAACATCTATGCCAATGCTGGTTAGCTCATCTGCAGTTAGTAAGTTGCTTAAACTATTGCGTAGTGTTTTACGACGCTGGTTAAAGGCTTCTAGGCAAACGTTATTTAAAATTTTCACGCTTTTTGCAGTGCGTTGTTCAGGCTTTTTAGGGATTAAGCGAATAACCGCCGAATCAACTTTAGGCGCAGGTTTAAAGCACTCAGGCGGTACTTCTATAACCGGCATTGCATTACAGTAGTACTGAGTCATTACGCTTAAACGACCAAAGGTTTTGCTCCCCGGGCCTGCAACCATGCGTTTTACTACTTCTTTTTGCAGCATAAAGTGCATGTGCTCAATATTGTCTGCAAATTCAAAAAGATGAAATAATAACGGAGTCGAAATGTTATACGGTAAGTTACCAAACACTTTTAGTTTTTTGTCATCTCTCACCAAGCTTGCAAAATCAAAGGTCATTGCATCGCCTTGGTTTACGGTTAATTTAGGTCCCAAAAATGGGTGTTCAATTAAACGCTGTGCCAAATCTTTATCTAATTCTACAACCGTTAAATGGCCGCTTAATTCGGCTACCGGTTCAGTAATTGCGCCAAGGCCTGGACCAATCTCTACTAGGTTATCTTCTGGTTTAGGATCGATTGCGCTCACTATTTTACCGATGATCATGTCATCAAATAAAAAGTTTTGTCCAAAACGTTTACGGGCGCGGTGTCCTAAATGTACTTTATCGGTCATTGATTTTGTGCTTTTTCTTGGGCGAGCTTAATTGCTTCGCGGATCGCTAATTCAAAACTGCCAACATCAGCAGTACCTTTGCCTGCCAAATCCAGAGCAGTACCATGATCTACTGAGGTGCGGATAAATGGTAAACCTAAGGTAATATTTACCGAGTTACCAAATCCCTTGTATTTTAGCACAGGTAGCCCCTGATCGTGATACATAGCTAATACGGCATCGGCTTCATTTAGGTATTTATCTTGAAATAAAGTGTCGGCAGGGAGTGGACCAATCAGGTTCATACCTTGGTTGTTAAGTATTTCAAGTGTTGGAATAATGGTATCTATTTCTTCACGGCCTAAATGGCCATCTTCACCAGCATGAGGATTTAAACCACAGACTAAAATACGCGGCTTTTCTATACCAAACTTAGTTTGTAAGTCGTGGTTTAAAATACTCGCTACTTTGATTAGCCGATCCTCTGTAATAGCACGCGATACATAGGCAAGCGGAATATGCGTCGTTACCAGCGCTACTCTTAGGCCTTGCGTAGCAAGCATCATTACTACATCTGCGGTATTCGACTGTTGTGCAAAATACTCGGTGTGGCCACTAAACGAAATACCGGCTTTATTAATAATACCTTTATGTACAGGGCCGGTAACAACTGCTGCAAAAGTGCCATCCATGTTTTTTTCACTGGCAATACGCAAAGTGTCTAATACGTATTGGCCATTAGCATCGTTAAGCACACCTAGCTCTACAGGCTCAGCTACATCTACTTGATGTAGGTAAAGGCTTCCTGCTGGTGCAGGCGTTGCTGCAGCATGCTGGTCAAACTCTATTAGCTTTATACTTAAGCCTAAATGTTTAGCACGTTGCTTAAGCATATTTGCGTCGGCAATGGCAACAAGCTGTGCGTCCCAAGTTTGTTGGGCAAGTTTTAACAGTAAATCTGGACCAATGCCCGCAGGCTCACCAGGGGTAATTGCGATACGTAATGTCATAGTTATTCGTCTATTGGGAAAATTTCAACATGGGCTTGTTCGCGCATTTCTTGCTGCCAGTTAAAGCTTTCTTCTTTAAATTTACGATTAAATAGCATGCCATGGGCGCGGTTGCGTTTAGCTTGCTCGGTTTTATCAGCTACACGGGTATCGAGTAACTGCACAATATGCCAACCGAATTGGCTTCTAAATGGTTCGCTAATTTCATTTTGCTTAAGTGATAATAAAGTATCTCTAAAGGCTGGAACATAGCTAGTTGGATCAGCCCAATCGTACTCACCACCTTTAAGGGCTGAGCCTGGATCTTCTGAGTATTCTTTAGCAAGTTTTGCAAAGTCGGCTTTATCAGCGCGTAAGTCTTTTACAAAACCGGCAAGCATACTACGTGCTTTTTCTTCACTTAAAATAATAGATGGCTTGATTAAAATATGACGTGAGCGAGTTTCAGTTGTTTCTACAACTTGACGACCACGAACATCTTGGACTTTTATAATATGAAAACCAGCACCAGAGCGCAGCGGACCAATAATAGCGCCTTGCTTTTTACCTTTTACGGCTTCAGCAAATAACGACGGCATTTCGTTAATGCCCATCCAACCTAGTTGTCCACCTTCAAGTGCTTGAGAGCCGCTTGATGATGAAATAGCAATGCGTTTAAATTCTTGCTCGTCATTAAGTAATTCAATTACTTTGTCTGCGCGCGTTTTAGCTGACGCAATTTCATCGGCGCTAGCATCACTAGGAATATCAATTAAAATATGGCCAATGTCATACTCTTCTGCGTTTTGACCTTGGCTTTCCATAATTTTTAGTAAGTTATCTACTTCTTGCTCGCTTACATAAACACGGCGATCAACATTGGCGCGCATAACTTGTTGCGTAGTGATCTCTTTACGAATTTCTTCACGGTATGCTTGAAAGCTTTCTCCCGAGCCCTCAATAGTACGACGTAAATCTGCAACGCTACCGCCTTGCTCTTTAGCCATACTTGCAAGTGTTTGATCTAGTTGGCTGTCTGAAATCTCTAACCCCATACGCTCAGCCATTTGCATCATGAGTGTTTGGTTAACTAATCGCTCTACGGCCTGGACACGTAATGTTTCGTCTTTAGGAAGCTCCTGACTCTGTTCTTCAGCTTGCTTTTTAACACGGTTAACTATGGTGTCCACTTCACTTTTTAAAATAACTCCTTGGTTGACTATGCCAATAACTTTGTCGATTTCAACCGGAGCTGCAAATGCGCTTTGGCATAAGCTAATACTTAAAACTGCTGATGTTAATAATTTTTTTAAATTCATATTCTTTTTACTACTCTTGCTAATAGTACTGTTGTGATCCTAGGGAATACTCAATTTTTAGCGTTAATTAATACTACTTTAACTTTAAAAATAGTGTCCTAGTCATTAAGAAAATACGGTCTACGATAACCAAAAATACCTTGTTGTAATAATTTTTTAGCATCATAACGGCTTTTACTACCTAACCCTTTTAAAACAAAATTCAAACGAATGCTTGAATCAAAAGTCGCCTGTTGTTGCCCTATAGACTGATTTAAGTCGGTAACAATTTGGCGATGGCCAGTAATTTGAAATGCCCAACAGCACGATTCATACTGTAGTCCGCTTAACACTTCGATACTGCGGTTATTTTCAAGGTCGCGGTGATAGCTTGCAATAAACTGCCATTCGTCGCTCACTGGAATGCTTGTAAATAAGCCTGTTTGTTCAATTGCATTACCTGAGACATCATCTGAATACCGATGGTTCAATTGAACTAGCTCATTATCGTCGCCTTTATAGTCGAGCGTTACGTTAGACTGAATAATTTGTTTACCGTCAGTATCATACTGAATACCCGCAGATAAATACCAGCGACGATGCCAATGTACCATGGTTTGTGCTGCAAACAAGGCATTGTAGTTGGTGTCTGAGTTTAATCCTTGCTCTGTAGGTTTGGCTGAATCGCTTAAATAAAATATTTGTCCGGCGCTAAAATTAAATACTTCTTGGTGTTTTTTGTCAAATAACCGAGTCGTTGCACCTAAGGTAAATTGGTTAGCAGCAGCTATTCTATCAACACCTGAAAAGCGTGTGTCTCTAAATAAACCAAAAAAATCATCTTGTAGTTTGGCAGTATCAAATAAGCCAATATCAGATTGATCTTCATTAGGGGTATATAAATATTGTAGCTGTGGCTCTAAAGTTTGAATACCGTCATCAATAAAGTAGGAGGTTTCGCGCTCAAAATTAAGTTGTGTATACAAACGTACTTTTGGCAGTGTACGCGATACGCTTTCGCTGTATTGAGTACCTTCTAAATCACCATGCTGTTTGTAGTTTGTTTGTAATATGCTTACTTCTGATAAAAACGACCATGCATGTTCTTTATAATCAAAGCGAGCTTTTGGCTCAATATGTATTCGAGTAGCTTGATCAATAATAGCTGAGCTATTAGTAAAGTGGCTCACTTCTCCCGATACACTAAAATCAAAGTTGTCGTATTGCCAAGGTGCGGTTTGGGTAAAACTAATTTGTGGCAAAGCGGTATAAGACTCTAAGTGATCGCCCAGTACTTCAAAGTTTTGTACTGTAATATCGGTACGCCAAGTGTCGCCCATATGAGTAAGCGAGCCTGTTCTGTACAATTGAGTATCGGTTTTACTGGCATAATTAGAGTCTAAATCAGTTAAGTAGTTGTCGTCACTCACGTTTGTTATATCAACATTAGCGCGCCAGTTTTCACCTAAATAGCTTTTTTGTTGCCAATGAAACATATAACGATCGCCAAGATCGGGGTCTGAATCATCTTTATTTAAATATTCAATACCCACTAAGCCTTCATGCTCTTGGGTTAAATATCTAAATTCAGTTTGCAGTTGTAAACCTTTACGCGACATATAACGCGGGGTAATGGTGGCATCTAAATTGGGAGCGATATTCCAGTAGTAAGGCGTAATAGTTTCTAAACCATAGCGATCTGAGCTTGAAAAACTAGGCGTAAGTAACCCAGATTTACGGCGCTCATCAAGCGGAAAGGTAAAATAAGGTAAATATAAAACCGGCGTATCTAGGATGCGTAAAACCGCATTATAGGTTTCGCCCCAGCCTTCTTCGCGAGAAAGGTTAATTTCGTCGGCTTCAATGGCCCACACAGGTACTTCGCCAGGGCAAGCAGTAAAGCTTGCATTCATTAGCATTAAGCCAGACTCATCAACGGTGAGTTTTTCAGCGCCACCTTTGCCTAGCTGTTGTGTTAGGCTATATTGTGCACCAAGTAAGCTGATTGCTGAATTATTTAAATCGGCGTTGAGGCCAGTGCTGTTAACTTCGCTTATTTTGTCGCGATAAGTAATTGGCCCAGTAGCATTGAGTAAACCGCGTTGTTTATCGATTAGTGCAGTTTGTGCGGACAAACTCATATTAACGGTGTTAATATCAACATTACCAGTAAATTCAGCGCTTTGTGTGCCTAAAAGCTCTACGTCGTTAGCGCGAATATCAACCATACCTAGCTTTAAGCCAGGAAGCGGTTGCCAAGCTCTGGTTTGCATTGAAGTGCCACAAAACTTGTGTGTCAGTTCAGTTTCGGCAAGCGATGGTGCGCTCAGTACGCTTAGCATCAATATGCCCCAGGTTTTGCTCATTTATCGACCTTTATACGCTGTGATTAATTTCAAGTAGACATAATAAAGGAAAACAATGGCAAAGTAATTAGTGAAAAATAGATAGCTTATAAAATGACACGTTTTGAACGCTTACAACTCTTTATAAATACTCACTTTAGTGAGCAACAATGCACGTTAGCGGCAATTACTGCCGATGCGAGTTTTCGTCGTTATTATCGCTTAAATTGTGCTAATAACAGCTTTATAGTGATGGATTCCGATCCGCTTAAAGTAAATAATGCGCCGTATATCTCGCTTAATAGCGTATTTACGCAGCAAGGATTTTTATTGCCCGCTATTATTGCCAGTGACGAGCAGCAAGGCTTTTTTATTTTAAGTGACTTAGGCAGCACGCACCTAGCAGACATGCTTGATGATGAGCACCGCACCGAGTATTACCAGCAATTAATTAAGCTGAGCGTACAGTGGGCAAAAACACCTGCAGCCGCTGCTATGCAAGCTTATGATAAAAAGTTTATAGCTGTTGAGCTTGGCATATTCAGCCAGTGGTTAATGCATGACTTCATTGATTGTGAACTAACAGCAGAGCAACAAATGCTGTGGCAAACAAGCTGTGATCTGCTTAGTAATACCATGCTTGCTCAGCCTAGCGTTACCATGCACCGCGATTACCATAGTCGTAATATTATGCGCTGCAACCAGCAATGGGCGATCATAGATTATCAAGATGCTGTACGCGGGCCGTTGTGTTACGACTTGGTATCTTTGTTACGCGATTGCTATTTTAAACTGCCAGAGAGCGAATTAACTCATTTAGTTAAATACGGATACGATGAATTTAATCGCCAAGGTTTAATTGCTAATGTTACCTTTAATGAATTTAAATATTGGTTTGATTTAACCGGTTTACAGCGCCATTTAAAAGCGGCAGGTATTTTTTGTCGTTTGTATTTACGTGATGGTAAAAAAGGTTATTTGGCTAATATACTTCCTACACTTGCATACATTGTAGAGGTAGCTGCTAATTACTCAGAGCTACAGGCCCTTGGCTTATTTATACAAAATACCATTGTTCCTAAAGTGGTTGAGCGCTTGGCTAAGGAGCGCACATGAAGGCGATGATTTTAGCGGCCGGGCGCGGACAACGTATGATGCCACTAACGCAAAATATGCCTAAACCTATGTTGGCAGTAGCGGGTAAGCCATTAATTGAGCATCATATTGTTAATCTTAAAGCGGCGGGTATTACCGAAATAGTAATAAACCTTGCGTGGCAAGGTGATAAAATTAAAGATTATTTTGCCAATGGCAGCAAGTGGGGCGTAAATATACGCTATAGCCAAGAAGTGGCAGGTGGCCTTGAAACGGCCGGTGGCATTATTGCTGCGCTGCCCCTATTAGGCGATACCTTTATTGTTATAAATGGCGACATATATACCGATTACGACGTAAGCGCGTTAACTCAACTGCATTTACAAGCGGGTGAGGCGCACATAGTTCTGATAGAAAACCCACCGCATAATCCTAACGGTGATTTTGCACTCAGTCATTTGTCGAGTGATAGTCAAAAATATACATTTTCTGGAATTGGCCGATATCAAGCCGATTTTTTTAACGATTTTGAGCAAGGTGTTCGTCCGCTTGGGCCAATTTTAGCTAAAAAATTAACTGAACATTTAGTCTCTACCGAACTCTACATAGGCCAATGGGATGATGTAGGTACTCCTGAGCGATTATCAGCACTTAATCAACGACAAATTTAATAGAGGTAATAATTTAGATGTGGGGAAAAATACTCGGGTTTATTTTCGGTTTTATGTTTGGCAAAATATTTGGTGCTATTTTTGGCCTATATCTTGGCCATATGTTTGATAAAAGCTTAAAAAAAGATTTTGATAAAGCCGGTGGCTTTTCAAACTTATTTAAAGGTGACGACGTCAACGAGCGTCAAGCGCTGTTTTTTTCTAGCTGTTTTGCAGTTATGGGGCATATTGCTAAATCAAATGGGCGCATTAGCGAAGTACATATTAAAGCGGCAACGTTATTTATGGACGAAATGGGCCTACAAGGCGAAGAGCGCCGCGAAGCACAACATGCATTTCAGTCGGGTAAAGAAAATGATTTTTCATTAAAAGAAACAGTACAAGACTTTAAAGAACGTTTTGCTAAGCGTTATGATTTATTACAGCTATTTTTAGAAATTCAAATTCAAATGGCATTTTCAGATGGTGTACTCGCTGAGCAAGAAAAACTACTTTTACAAGAAGTGAGTAAACAGTTAGGCGTATCTAGAGCGCACTTTGCTTTTGTATTAAAGCGTTACCAAGCAGAGTTTAGCTTTAGGCAGCAGCAACAGCGTTATAAACAACAGCAACAAGGGCAAAGTGGCAGTTACCGTGAAGGTTCAGGCCATCATGTACCACCTAATAATAATATAAACCGCGCACAAGCGTTGGCATTATTAGGGCTTAATGACTCGGCAACAGCGCGAGAAATAAAGCTCGCGTATCGAAAACTGATGGCGCAGCATCACCCTGATAAATTGGTATCGCAAGGTTTACCAAAACATATGATGGAATTAGCGGTCAAAAAAAGCCAAGATATTCAAGCTGCTTACGAGTATTTAAAAAAGTCGGCGTAAAAAGCCGTCTATTTCTTTACTTAGGCGTGCATGTTGATCGGGCTGATTGCGCAAACCAAATAACTGGCGTTGGCGATAATCAAATTTTGCGTTGCGGTTAACCCAGCGCTGACGATTTTTAAGGTTCATTAAAATCTCGTTGTTATCGTTAGCGTAGTAAATATCCAGTAATGGTGGGGCAATTAAAGACGAAGTTTGGCTTAAGTCTTGATTACGTTTACTGTTAGGTAAATAACTGCTTAAACTTATAAATGCATTAAGTCTTGAGTCGGGAAATTGCGCATAATGTTCAAGTAGCACGCCAGCACTGATCCCCTGGGCAATTACTACAATATTATTCGGCTCTGCCATTGCTGTATTATACAGTGCTTCATAGCGGGCGATTAAATTTACTTTATAGTTATCGAGTACCGCGTCACTCACTTTTTCAATGGCATTAACATGGTGTGGCTCAGCACTTTTGTTTACACCAGTATCCTCAATAGTAGCACTTTCAACAGCAGCACTTTCATTATCAGTGCTTTGATTAGCTGTATTTGCATTGTCAGAGCTTTGGGCAAGAATATTTTCAGCTGAGGTGCTTTCAGTTGCAGTGTTTTCGTTAGTTGCAGCAGTGGCTACTTCACTCGCCTGCCAGTTAATATCAGGTACTGTCATTACGTAGGTAGTGTAGCCTAAATTATTTAGTTCTTTGCGTAAAAAGCTCATTCCGGCATTATTGGTCGCGCTTGATTGCCAATCAGGTATAAGCATTACAGTGCCTCTAAAGTCAGCACTCATATACTCGCTGTATAAGGTTAAAAATTCAGTATCGCCAGCTAATATAGGCTTTATTTCATCATTGGGAAGTAAGTGTTGAATATCATTATTTTCAATACTTGCATACGAGGGTGGGGCAATATGCTCTGCTGCAGTTACTTGCACAGTTAAAAGTAGCGCACAGCTTAGCAGTACGTTTAGTTTAATTACCTTTAAATACTGCGCCAATACCATAACCAACTCAAATAAAAAATATTACTTAGATATCGGCGCAGCAGCAAAAAAGTTTAGCGTAACAGGCTAAACTTTAATATTAATTGTTAGCGCTAAAAATCAGGGGCAGCTTCAAATGTAAGTATTTTCTCAGTAGTTGGATGTTTTAAGCTGAGCATTTGTGCATGTAATTGCAAGCGCGGCGCCGCAGCGAGTGCCTCTTTGTGCGCGTAAAGCCTATCACCTAAAATAGGATGGCCTAGGCTTAGCATATGTACACGCAACTGGTGCGAGCGCCCTGTAATAGGGGTTAGTTCTACACGGGTTGCATGTGGTTCACGTTCAAGTATTTTAAAGTGGGTAAGCGACGGCTTACCGTTTTCGTGATCAACCATTTGCTTGGGGCGATTAGGCCAATCGCAAATAAGCGGTAAATCAACCGAGCCGGTTTGCGCCTCAAGTTGCCCATATATCCGGGCAATATAGCGCTTGGCGGTTTCGCGCTCCTGAAACTGCATACTTACATGGCGGTGTGCGGCTTTATTCATTGCCAAGCAAAGTATGCCCGACGTTGCCATATCTAAACGGTGCACTATTTTAGCAGTAGGAAAAACTCGGTTAACACGGCTTATTAAGCAATCGGCATGTTTAGGGTCTTTACCTGGCACGGTTAACAACTCGCTAGGCTTATTAACGATGAGTAAGTCCTCATCCTGATACAGAATAGTTAAATACGGATCTGTTGGGGGATTGTAGTTAATTAACACGACCGACCTCAGTGATTTACAAGGGCGCCATTTTAGTGGAGTGGGCACTAAGGCTCAAGGAAAAAGAACAAAGTTTAATTGCGTGTTTTTCATACTGGTGTAAAATTACACCAGTATGATTTTTTGAGGTATATATTATGGCAAGGCAAAGCATTTCGCTCACTGAGAAAAATGATTTATGGCTGCGTAATCACATTGAAAATGTAGGTGATTACGCGAATAAAAGCGAATTAGTGAATGACTTAATTCGACGTGCAAGAAGGGCTGAAGCTATCAATAGTAAACTGCTTAAATCTGAAAAAAGTGGCTTTACTAATCAATCTGCTGATGAAATCCTGACTGAATTTAAACTAAATGTTAAGTAATGCGAAAGTTTAAACTCTCAAATGATGCTAAAGAAGACTTACGTCGTATTTATCAGTATGGCTGTAAGGAGTATTCACAGCAGCAAGCAGATACTTATTTTTATGCTTTTTTTACTCTGTTTGAAAAGCTAGCTGCAAATCCTTATCCCTACCAATCAGTTGCTCATATTCGTAAAGGTTATCGACGTGCCGTTTGTGGCTCAGATAGTATTCATTACAGAGTTTATGAAACTGATGTTGAAATAATGGCTGTTTTGGGTGGGCAAGATATAGAAGAGTGGTTGTGATTTACAAGTGATTTTAGAAAGAGTTGAATAGCACTTAACTAATCGTTTTATTGGGTTTTATCAAGTTTTAAGGTGAGCTCAGTAATAAATTTTTTATTACAACAACGCATGCATTAAGTTGAAAATAAAAAGCCTGAGTTCGATACACTACCGAAATCAGGCTTTATTAGCTGCTTAGAAATGAATCCAACTTTATGGGGTCACTTCAAAATACCGCGCTTTCTTCATTCGCACATTAGCAATTTTTTACTAACGGCTGTCAGCTTATCGTCAAAGCGTTAGTGCGAAACCACAATCAAGCGTATCGCATCTAGTTTTAACTGGGTTTTTTCAATGTAGGTAGTCAAATCTGTGCGTTGCTTATCGTAAAAGGTAATTTCTTCTTGGCGAATATTAGGGTTAATTTGCTTAAGGGCAACTAATCGTTGCTGCTCTTCACTTAGTGATGTTTGCATTTTAGCCAGTGACGCAGCACGAATAACTTCAAGCTTTTCTTGTGCCATGTCTTTTGCGGTGCTGATCATTGGGTGAATAGCACTTTGCAATGCGCCGGCTAGTTTACTGGCTGTTTGGCGACCAACGGCAGAAAGCTGCTGATTAAAGCCGTCAAACGCGACGTTTTCACCTAAGTTATTACCTGCTTTATCGAGTAAAATACGAATTGGCGTAGGTGGTAAAAAGCGTCCTACTTGTAATACTTTTGGTGCCATAGCTTCGGCTACAAAAATAAGCTCAACAAAAAAGGTGCCTGGTGGTAGTTTTTTGTTTTTAAGTAAAGCAACCGATGCGCTACCAAAATCGTCGTCACAAATCATATCTAGGGTGCCTTGCACCATAGGATGATCCCAACTAATAAAGTGCACGTCTTCTTGCGAAAGCGCGGTATCGCGGTCAAATGTAACTGTCATGCCATCTTCTCTTAATGCCGGAAACGAGGCGTTTAACATATGCTCGGTTGGCTTTAAGATAATGGTATTTTCGCCTTTATCTTCTTGGCTTACGCCAAAGGTGTCAAATACGTTAATCATGTAACTAGGCAGTTCAAACTGATTGTCTAGTTTTTCAATATCAGCTACCAAAGAGTCGGCTGCGCCTTGGCCCGATGAATGCAGCTCAAGTAAACGGTCGCGTCCGCTTTCCATTTGCTTGCGCAGTACCGCATTTTTTTGTGCTACTTGCTCAAGTAATGGATCTAACTCGTCTTCGTCGCAGTTATGCGCTGCAATGTAATCAAGTAGGTCATCACGGAATTCTTTATACAGCATTTGTCCCGTTGACGAGGTAGATTCGAATGCGTCTAGGCCTTCGTTGTACCAACGTAGTAATACTTCTTGGGCGGTGTTTTCAAAATATGGCACGTGAATGTTCACATCTTGAGTTTGTCCAATGCGGTCTAGTCGGCCAATACGTTGCTCTAGTAAATCTGGGTTTAGTGGTAAATCAAATAACACTAAATGATGTGAAAACTGAAAGTTACGCCCTTCAGAGCCAATTTCAGAACACAGCAGTATTTGCGCGTTGTCGTACTCGTCTGCAAAAAATGCAGCGGCGCGGTCACGCTCAATAATCGACATACCTTCGTGAAACACTGAGGCTTTAATTGCTTCGCGTTCACGTAGTATTTGCTCAAGGCTGATAGCTGTTTCGGCTTTAGCACATATTAGCAGTACTTTTTCACGCTTAAGGGTTTTAAGAGTGTCGATTAGCCAATCTACGCGAGGATCAAATGCTCCCCAGCTGGCGCTTTCGCCTTCAAACTCTTGAAATATTTTTTCTGGGAATAGTGCGCGCTGTGCACTAAGTTCGGGGTTTTGAATGCCGCTCATATTGCCCAGTACTGTCATTGCTGTTTTATATTGCTTTGGCAATGGCATAGGGTAGGCGTGTAATATACGGCTAGGGTAGCCGTCAATGCCGCTGCGGCTATTTCTAAATAAGATGCGGCCGGTGCCGTGGCGATCCAGTAACATGTTAAGTATTTCTTTACGCGCGGGTAAATCACCTTGCTGTGCTTTTGCCAGAATATCGGTAATGTCGGTTTCTTTTAATAGCTCAATTAAAGTCGCTTTAGCGCTCTCGTCTAGGCCTTGCTCTTGGAGTAATTGATTAGCAGCTTCGGCAACGTCTTTGTAATTTGCTTCTTCTTCTTTAAACACGTCGTAGTCGTAAAACCTGTCTGGATCGAGTAGCTGTAGGCGAGCAAAGTGGCTGCTATGACCAAGTTGATCTGGCGTGGCGGTAAGTAAAATAAGGCCCGGAATATCTTGGCTAAGCTCGGCCATACGTTGATACTCTGAGCTTGGCTTGCCATTATTAATACTTAAATGATGCGCTTCATCTATTACTAGTAAATCCCAGTCAGCTAAAGTTGCTTGTTCGAACCAACGTTTTTTCTTGGTTAAAAACTCTAGGCTGGTAAGTACCAGTTGTTCGGTATCAAATACATTTGGCGAGTCGGCAAAGGCTTCGTCGCAACGATCTTCATCAAAAATAGAGAAACGTAAATTAAAGCGGCGCAGCATTTCTACTAACCATTGGTGCTGCAGATTTTCGGGTACTACAATAAGCACACGGCTGGCACGGCCACTAATAATTTGCTGATGTAAAATCATTCCCGCTTCAATTGTTTTACCAAGGCCTACTTCATCTGATAAAAGTACGCGTGGTGCAAAACGTTTACCTACTTCTTGGGCTATATAAAGCTGATGCGGAATAAGATTAGCACGCTGACCAATTAAGCCTTTTATAGGCGACTGTTCACGTTCAAATTTATGTAACCATGTTTGGTAGCGTAGCGTGTAACGATCAAAACGATCTACTTGGCCGGCAAATAAACGATCTTGAGGTTTGTTAAACTTAATAAAATGATCTAGAAAGGTTTCTTTTAGTTTGGCTGCTTCACCATTATCAACACGAGTACCGTGATAACAAAGTAGCTCGCCTTGCACTTCAATAGACTCAACTTCTAATTCCCACTCTTCAACGCTTTTGATCACATCGCCAGGATTAAATGACACACGGGTTACGGGTGCTTCTGCCCAAGAATAAACGCGGCTTTCGCCACTAGCAGGAAATAATATGCTGACCTGACGGCCCTCAATGGCAACAACTGTGCCTAATCCTAAATCTGACTCTGTATCACTGATCCAACGCTGACCTAAGGAAAAATTCATATATGTCTCGTCTATGAAGAAAAAGGCGGCTATGTTACCTGTTAGACAACACCACTGCAAGGCGCTATTAGCCTCACTTTTAATTAATTCGGTAAGTGTGAATTATTCCTAACAAAACGGCTAACATCTGGATCTTTTTTGGGTAAATAAGTACACAGTAAGATAATAAATAGCTCTGCAGCTATTACTTTGAGCGTTAGCAGCATTAAAAATATTTCCTTAGCAAAACCTACTTAATTAACTTTTAAAATGCACTATTTTAGTCAGTCAATTACTTTAGTTTTAAGGTTTAATTAAAACAAAATCGAGTTTGTAATAAAACGGACTTTTATGACAAATAGACTAAACTAAAATTATACCTAAGTAACTAACGAGCCATCACTACTCAAAAGCACTTAGTTAGTTTGGTATAGCATACTCATCATAAAAAGTAAGGAAAGTGCTATGGAAAATGCTTCGAACCTTAAAAGTAAAATGTATGTGCTAGATACCAATGTATTGCTTCACGAACCCCTCGCGTATTTATCGTTTCAAGAGCACCATGTAGTTATTCCGATGACAGTGTTAGAGGAGCTTGATCATATAAAAGATAGAAAACACGATGTAAGCCGTGATGCTCGCGTGGCTATTCGTGGTTTAGATGAAATATTAAAAAATGCCACACCAGAGCAAATGCTCCAAGGCGTAGCCCTTCCTAGCAATAAAAAAGCGAAAACAGCATCAAACGGCACCTTAATTATTGTAAACGATCATTTATTTGCCGACTCTATTTCTGGCCTGCCAGGCAATGAAAACGATCATCGCATTATTAACTGTGCAGTGCATTTACAAAAGCAGCACACAAATAGCAAAGTAATATTAGTCACTAAAGATATAAACATGCGCTTAAAAGCCAAAGGTGCAGGGCTTAATTATGTTGAGGATTACCGCACCGATCAGCTTATAGACGACATTAGCTTACTAACCAGCGGCTACAAAAAAATAGCCGGAGACTTTTGGCAGCATGTTGGCCAATGTAATACTGAGCAATATGGCCGTGAGACCTTGCATCATGTGGCTAAAAACTTAATCCCTGATGTATTTTATAATGAGTATTTAATTGATGAGGGGGATCAGTTTGCAGCGCGAGTTAAATCGTACGATGAGGAGCATATAACCTTAAAAGATATAGGTTATGAGCGATTAATGAACCAAGGTGCATGGGGTATTAAACCAAAAAATATTTACCAAGGTATGGCACTCGATGCTTTATTAGATACCAGCATAGAACTGGTTATTTTAACCGGCCCTGCGGGGTGTGGTAAAACTTTATTGGCGCTTGCTAGTGCACTAGAAATGGTGATCGAAAAAGGCATTTACGACAAAGTAATAGTAACGCGTAATACGCCAGAAATAGCCGAGTCAATTGGCTTTTTACCCGGCACTGAGGAAGAAAAAATGGCGCCATGGCTAGCGGCCATTACCGACACCCTAGAGGTATTACATAAGGGCGACGAAAATCCAATTTCAAGCCGTAATTATATTATGGAAAAAGCCAATATTCAGTTTAAGTCGGTAAATTTTATGCGTGGTCGCAGTATTCAAAATGCAGTAGTTATTTTAGATGAAAGCCAAAACTTAACGGCGGCACAATTAAAAACCATTATTACCCGTTGCGGCGAAGGTACTAAGCTAATTTGTACCGGTAACTTGGCACAAATAGACAGTAACTACTTAACACCGGTTACTTCGGGCTTAACTTATATTGTGGAGCGCTTTAAAAACTTTGAAGGTAGCGCAACAATAAACCTCAATGGTGTGGTACGTAGTCGCCTAGCTTCATTCGCTGAAGAAAACTTATAACTTGCGCTTAACATTATGGCTCGCTAGTCTATTAGCTGATTATTGAGCCATAAAACAGGCAAACAGTTGAAGTTTTTACCCTTAAAAGATTATTACCGCTCTTTAGTTGTGGCTTTGGCCGTGCCTTTGTTTGTGGCTTTATTATTATGTTTGCACCTTTACAATATTAAGGTTGAACGTGCGATAGAAAAGCGCCATGGCGATTTTGCTAATGTATCGGCGCAAATTGAACATACTATGGCTGGGGTAAATAATTTATTTACCGCTATGTTTAATTTGTATCACCAACCTAAGCCGCATTCAGCAGATAGCACAATGCCATTGCACGTTAATCAGTATGATGACTATTACTATCGGTATTTAAGTAATTTAAATGGCGAAATAGTAGGTGCTGGCGAATTTTCTCAATCGCAAAGTGCCTTATTACGCTGGCAAAAAGTCGTTATGTTAGCCCCTTCATTTAACACCACGTTAGCGCTAATACAGTCATTAAGTGCAGTTGCTTATGTTGATGAGCAAGGTTTTGCTTACGTTGCCAGGCGAGATCGTAGCCAAAGTGCCTTTTTAACTGATATTTTAAAAGGCAAATTTAAACCACCACTTTTAACCGAGCAACTCAGCTCTAGCCAAATTATTAAGGTTGCTAATAAAGCCTACTTTGCCATTGGCCGACAACAAGATATTAACTCCCAAGATTACATAGTTCTTATTTATGACTTACAAGCTATTTCTAATTGGCTAAAAAAAGTATCGCCGCAGCAAGGCGAATATATATTTATGAATCAGTATCATGAGGTTATTGCCAGCTCACAAAAGTTGATAAACAAAGCTGTTAAGTTAAATCAATATTGGCCGGCAGTATTAATAGAGCACAATAATACTAAGGAAATTAAAGGTAATCAGTTTTTAATGCAGCCAATTGGTAACTACCCTATACATGCTGCCTACCATGAGCCAATAGAGCAGTTATCTGCGCCGATTATTTACGAAACAGCGATAGAATTTATATTTTTAACCGTGTTTTTAAGCATTATGTTTAGCGTGTTTTTTTGGTTGAGCCAGCGTATTTTTATCAAGCCGATGACCTTTTTAATGCGTTATCTAGAGCATAACGACACTGTAACTGGCGAGCAGTTAAACTATAAAATTCCTTTAAATTGGCAGCCATGGTTTTTAAAGGTAAAAGCTATATTTGCTAAAAATACTCAGCTGGTCGAATCCCTACAGAACGTTAATAAAGATTTAGATAAAAAATTGCAGCTACAGTCTGAAAAACTAACCAGCAGCTACGAAGCCAAAGAGCGTCATTTAGCTTTACTTAATACTGTACTTAATAACGTTCCTGACTTTATTTATTTTAAAAGTATTGATGGCTTATTTTTAGGTTGTAATAAAGCTTTTGAAACATTTATTGGTAAAAAGCAAGCTGAGCTAGTTGGTAAATTAATAGAAAATGAGAGCAGCGATAGTAAAAAAATTAGTAAGCTAGAGCAACAAGTACTACACAATCGCACGCAAATTCAACAACGTATTGATAGCGCAGAACGCTCTTACTTATTAACCATAGCGCCATTTTATAATGAACAGCAACAACTGTTAGGCGTTATGGGGATTGGCCGCGACATAACCGAGCAACAGCAAACCCTACATGCATTAAAAGAATCAGAAACTAAATTTAGAAGTGCGATAGAGTTTGCGGCTAATGGAGTGGTGTTACTTTCGCTTGATCATACTATTTTACAAGCGAATAAAGCGGCTAGAGAGCTATCTTCTGAACAAAATTTATTGGCGGGAGCGCCTTTAAATCGGGTGTTTAGTAACCCCCAATGGCAAGAAATTAAAGCCACGTTAGCGCAATTACTAAATAATAAAAAACGGGTATACCATTTAACTTTAGCGCACGGCGAACTGGCAGATTGGTTACAGCTGAGCGTGTCGTTAGTGTGGAATGAAAATGCCGAGCCGCTGTATTATGTTATTCATATTCAAGATATAAGTATATTAACCAAAGCAAAACATGATGCAGAGCGCGCCACATTAGCAAAAAGTCGATTTATTGCTAATTTAAGTCATGAGATCCGCACACCGCTAAATGCGGTATTTGGTTTACTTGATATGCTTATTGAGCAAGGACTTACGCCAAAACAATTAGAACAAACCGCGCAAGCTAAGCACGCAGCACACAGCTTGTTGTTAATGCTTAACAGAATGCTGGATTTTGCACGGGTAGAAAGTGTGGCAGCGCAGTTAAAACTCGCGCCATTTAGCATTGTTGAGTTGGTTGATATTTGTGAAAGTTTAACGGCACCTTTATGTGAAAACAAAGGGATTGAATTAATTATTGATATTGATCCCTTAATTGCCCCCAACCTTATATGCGACAGCATTCGCTTACAGCAAGTATTAGGTAACTTATTAACTAATGCTGTTAAATTTACTAAAACCGGTAGTATTACCCTTAAAATGGATTTATTACCAAGCGATACCTCAGAGCAACAACATATTTGCTTTAAGGTAATAGATACCGGAGTTGGCATAGATAAAGCCGATCAAAGGCGCTTATTCGATGCCTTTACCCAAGGGGATGAGTCATCTACGCGAACTCATCATGGCGTGGGCTTAGGGCTGGCTATTGTAAAGTCGGCAGTGCTGTTAATGGGTGGCGAAATAGCGCTAAATAGTGAAAAAGGCGAAGGGTGTGAGTTTTACTTTAGTGTTTTATTAGATGTTGTACCTGCTTGTAAGCAGCTACCTGATAATACATTAGTTATTTTATCAGCGGATAGTCACGAATTAACTCAGGTTATAAATGCATTCCCTACGCTTACTTATACTAATTTAGAGCAAATATTAAAATCTCCTCGGGAGCATTTAAAAGCCAAGCAATTAATTATAGGTGCAGCAGATTTACCTGCTTTATTAGCGGTAGCTGTAATTAAAGATATTTTATTTGCAAAAGCAATTACGCTTATTGTTGTAAGTAATCAACCAAGGTTAAATTTGCCGATCAGCATGGGTTTAACTGTACAGCATATTAAAACGTCAGCGCTTGCACAGCGATTGTTTAATTTAAATTTAGAGTCAGCTTTAAAAATAACGAATACAACGAAATTAAACCCAAGTGTGTCGGGTCTGTTAGTGTTAGCGATTGATGATAATCAATTAAACTTAGAAATAATTAGCAGCGTGTTACGCCAAGCAAAAATTAATGTGGTTACAGCCACCAGTGCCATTGATGGTATGGCATTATTACCGAATTTAATGCCAGACTTAATTTTAATGGATGTGCAAATGCCTCATTTAGATGGTTGCCAAGCAACAACTTTAATTAGGCAGCAGTATAGTGCAGAGCAATTACCTATTTTTGCACTAACCGCTCATTGTGAGCCTGCAGATATTGAACGCTCTTTAGCGTGTGGCATGAATAAGCATTTAACTAAACCTGTGGTTGCAGAAGTGCTTATAGGTGCAATAACCGATTTAGCACCTTATAAGCCGAGCTTTTTTGAGTACTCATTTGCTTTAACTCAGTTTAGTTTAAACGAAACACTGCTTAACACTATGATCGGTAAATTTGCTAGTGTGTGCAAAACTCAATTAGCGCAGCTCAAAATAAGTAATAATAAAGATGACTTAATTCGTATAGCGCATAGTATTAAAGGCGTAGCGGGTAATTTAGGCTTTAGTCGACTGTCGCAATGTGCACAGCAAACTGAAAAAGATCTTAAAACAACCGATAAAGCTGTTGAAATAACAACGAAAGAGCTTATTATGCAGTTAGAACAGGTGGTTGTTTTTATAAACGTTTTAGGGGCAATGGATGTCAAAAAAAGCTAAAGTATTAATTGTTGATGATGATGCTCTTAATCGAATTGTACTCGAAAAAACACTTAGCGATGAGCATGAGGTGTTTTTAGTTAAAGGTGGTGACGAAGCGCTTACTTTTATAAAAACAACACAAGTTGATTTAATTATACTCGATATTGTTATGCCAGGGATGAATGGCTACGAAGTACTGGTTAAATTAAAAGAAGATTCAGCAACGCAAATGATCCCGGTTATTTTTATATCGGCAAATAGCAGCCATGATGACGAGTCTAAAGGTTTAGAACTAGGCGCAATGGATTATATAACTAAGCCATTTTGTTCATCAATTGTGCGCGTAAGAGTACGTAATCAACTGCTTATTAAGCAAAAAAATGATTTGCTTGAAATGTTAGCTTCGATTGATGGCCTAACCGAAATACCCAATAGACGCAACCTAGACGAAAACCTATCTCGTGAATGGCGTAAAAGTAAGCGCAACAACACACCACTTTCAGTGCTACTTATGGATATAGATCACTTTAAGCGTTACAACGATACTTATGGGCACCGAGCTGGCGATGACTGCTTAAAAGCGGTGGCTCAAGCACTTGCGGCACAATGTGAGCGTGGCAGTGACTTTATTGCACGCTATGGCGGAGAAGAGTTTGCAGCCGTTTTACCCGGTGTAGATAAAGCTGAAGCGACAGGCTTTGCAAATAAGCTACGTAATGCTGTTAATGCATTAAATATAGCGCATAAAGCATCGCTTAATGCTGAGCATGTAACTATTAGTATTGGTGTAGCTAGTACTGAAAACGCAAGTATTGAAACTGAGCAGGCACTTTTAGAAGAAGCTGATTTAGGTTTATATGCAGCGAAAGAGGGTGGCCGTAATCAAGTTGTTGCCCGCTAATTAAACTTTTATTTGTAAAGTAAACGCCAACGTTATTGGCGTTTAATAGTTAATTTTCGGATGAACACATTTAAAAAAGTGTAGCGCTTTTTAGAGCTACACAGCTGGGCATTACAGCAGGGCACTACAGCAAGGTATTACACTAAGCGATTACGTGATTGCTGCTGCGTAAACGCCACAATATTTAAACTTACCTCATTTACCAAACGTACAATTGACTCTGTGCTTGCCCAAGCAATATGTGGCGTAAGCAGTAAGTTATTGCCTTTATAATTAGCCAGTGGGTTAGTTAGTTCAGCGGGCTCTTTAGTCAGCACATCAACCCCGGCACCTGCAATTAAGTTTTGCTCAAGAGCGGTTGCTAAGTCTGCTTCGTTAATAATGCCGCCACGTGCAGTATTAATGATAATGCTACTTGGTTTCATCATTTTAAGCTCATTGAGTGTAATTAGATCGCGAGTTTCATCGGTTAATGGGCAGTGCACACTAATTATATCGGCGGTTTTAATTGCTTGTTCAAAAGGGATACGACCTTCACGGCACTGTGTCCCTTTGCGCTCGGCAGTAATTACATTTGCGCCAAAAGCGCTAGCAACCGTTGCAACCGCGCTACCAAGGGTTCCACCACCAATAATAGCGAATGTTTTGTCTTGTAAATCGTTAAAGCTATAATCTAGACGGCAAAACATTTCACTTTTTTGCCATGCACCTTGCTGGCAGTCTGCTTGGTAGCGATGTGTATTACCTAATAAATTAGTGATTAAAGAAAAGGTATGTTGTACTACAGAGGGGGTTGAATAGCCGGCAACGTTAGTTACTGCAATACCAAGCTCTTTAGCTGCTACTAAATCTACATTATTAGTACCAGTGGCACTAACACAAATTAGCTTTAGTGATTTTAATTGGCTCATAGTTTCACGGTTTACAACTGCTTTGTTGGTAATTAAAACGTCAGCATTTTTACTATGAGCAACAACTTGCTCCGCACTTGTTAATTCATGAACGGTAAGCTCACCTAATTGAGCAATACAATCAAGTGATGTTTTAGCAAGAGTCGCATTATCGAGAATAGTAATTTTCATATTTTTTCCTAAAATTAAACCCCATTTAAGAGAGTTATTTGCAATGCTTGCATTGCTTGATTTGAGGTTGGAAATATTTGCAGTACTAATGAAAGCAAATACAGCGCAGCATACGTATGCAAGATTAATACACTAAAGTACTATAAAGCATACACTTTGTTAATTTTAAAGTCGTAAAAACGTAGGCCAACTTAAATGTGGTCTGCCCACTAGGTTAGTTGTTACATGCTACCCTTTACGGCTATTTTGTTGTACTGCCGTCGCCATGCAGCTTTAGTAAAGCTATTTGCTTTAACTAATATTCACTATAAATAACAACAGGGCAATGTAAGTTGCATCAAGTGTGCAAACTTATAAACTTGCCGACTAAACTATAACTCTATTTGAACTAGGTAAATCGAACTTTAGTATTGCTAGTTTCGTATTTTTGATTGAGTTATAATCAAAATTAGACACGACGGTGCGCTTTGGCGTGCCGTTTTTAACTTTGTAGATGCGCTAAATGATTGAATTAGAAGATAAGTACGCTGACATAAGACCTTACAATGATGATGAAGTTGCCACTTCGCTGAAGCGTTTAATTGACGATAATGCATTTATTGATGTAATTGCAAAGTACAATTTACCACGCATTTTATCGGCAATTCCATTTGTTGCACGACCATTAATTAGACAGCAACTACGTAAAAAATGGGGCCAAATTAATAGCGTTGAAGATGTACAAAATGAAGTTGCAAAGTATTTAAATAAGTTAGTAAAACGCACTACGTCAGAAGTCACTTTTTCAGGGTTGGATAAACTAGACCCTAATCAGGCCTATTTATTTATATCGAATCATCGTGACATTGTGCTCGATCCGGCTTTAGTAAATTGGGGATTGTTTCAACATAAAATGAAAACAGTGCGCATTGCAATAGGAGATAATTTATTGCAAAGACCCTATATCACTGAGCTTATGCGATTAAATAAAAGCTTTATAGTAAAGCGATCTGCAAAAGCCCCTAAAGAAATGCTTAAAGCATTAACGCAGTTATCTTCCTATATTTATGACTCACTAACAGCAGGAAACTCTATTTGGATAGCGCAAAAAGAAGGGCGAGCAAAAGACGGTGTAGATCAAACCGATCCGGCACTACTAAAGATGCTACAACTAAATGGGCGTAAGCAAAAAAAAGAATTTGGCGATTATATTAAAGAGCTAAAAATAGTGCCGGTATCAATATCGTATCAATACGAACCCTGCGCAATTGCTAAAGCAAAAGAGCTTTATCATAAACAACACCATGGTCAATATGTAAAATCTGTAGGTGAAGACATAGCCAGTATTGTTGAAGGTTTTAGCTCATCTAAAGGACATATTCATTTAGCTTTTGGACAGCCGATAGAGTCACATTGCGACAGCGCAGATGAGCTGGCTAAAACAATAGATAAACAAATAATAGATTCATTTTATTTGCACCCAGGTAACTTTATAGCAGGCGGCTGTACAGAAGCGGTCATTAATAAAGCCGACGCAGCAAAGTTTGCAAAACGTATGGATAAAGTGCCCGAAGAGCTTAAACCTTTGGTATTAGCTATGTATGCAAAGCCATATCATCGTAAAGCAGAAGTAAATATTAAAAGTTGTGAGCATTAAAAGCTAAAGGCAGTTTTTGGCGATTATATTTTAGCTTTTAGTAAGCGATAAAAGTCACTCAGTATTTATTTAAAGTATTTTTATTACTGAAAGCTAATAGCTAAAGCTGCTTTTTGTTACGGCACTTTAGCTAAAGCGAAGTAAATTTGTATTACAGCTTCAGCGCATGTTGGGCTGTGGTTTATGCCCCGGCTGATACCTACATTTTATCTGGTTAAGAGATTTACTAAACGTCCAGAGCTAATTACTCACAAAGCTGCTCTTTGAGTAAATAACGCTATACTTAACCTGTATCTTTATAAGTGTGGGGAGGGGCAATGCAACAAATTGAAATATTTGATATTCCAAGCCCTTGCAAGAGTATTTGTTTGGTTAATAATAGGGGATATTGTAAAGGTTGTTATCGTAGCCGCGATGAGCGTTTTTTATGGAATTCGTTAACCAACGCACAAAAGAAAAAAGTATTAAATTTGTGCCAGCAGCGCTACAAGCGTTTTATACAAAAAAAACTAGACGTTACTGCCGCTAGCGAATTAATTAATCAGCAAGGTTTTGACTTTTAGTTAGGGGGCGTGCCCTTTGTTGATTAAATTCGTAATTATCTGAGCCAATAAGCTATTAAATCCCCAAACATAATATAGCATTTAGCTGACTAAGCTTGTTGGCCTAGATGCTTTATTAAAGCAGCATTCATAACTATTTATAAGTATAATAAAACATCTTTAGTAAGTAATAGGAGTTACTGTGAGTTTTAATTTATGTAATTTACCTCGTGAACAAAAGTATCAAATTCAGTTAGATTATGAGGCTTCTTTTTGGGCGTATCAAATTAAGCGCGGGAAAAAAACACGTGAGCAAATATATAACACCCTCCATAGCCGCCCTATTGCAGAGCAAGCTTCTTTAAAGCAACAATTTGAAAGGTATTTAGCACTAATGTTAGGCTAATGTTGTGCTTACTTGAGCAGCTCGAGTTGATTTAAAACCTCTTTAGTTTATAGGATTTATACATTCATCTCTAAAAGTAGACCTGATTTATACCGCACTATTGGTTTTAACTCGATGTTAACATATAATCATTCCTTAGTAGTGCTTTTGGTGTGTGCCAATATCGTATATCGTCGCTGTCAAATACCTATCAAAAGCAACATAATAAGTGGGATCAAGAATGGGTAAAGCTATTAACAGAACAATAAGTTGCTTGCTCGCACTTATGCTAATAATGAGCAGCCAAATAAACGCACAAGTGAAGCGTTTATCTCCTAGTGAGGGGCTATCTCAAAGCTATGTTAATACTATGCTTATTGATAATAACGGTTACTTATGGCTGGCAACAGAAGGTGGCCTTAACCGTTATGATGGCTACCAAGTAATGCCAATTAACGGGCCTAATGGTGAGCTTGAAGAAGCTATTATTGACCGCATATATCAAGACACCCAAGGGCATATTTGGATTGCCTCACTGCTGGCAGGGCTATTTCGCTATGATCCAGCTACCGATTCTTATAAACAGTTTTTAGAAAAGCCGCTAAGCGAAGAGCAGATAATTAATCAATCTGTTTTTAGCATGTTAGCAATAGATGATAAAACCCTCTGGATTGGCCGAGGCCGTGACTTTGCAAAGCTTGATATTGAAAGTGGTGAAATAACCACTATTTTTGAGCTTCCGAGTAAATACAAAAGCACCCTAGTTAGAAAGCTATTTTATTATAACGGCTATATATTTATTGGTACTAGTCATGGTGCTTATGTGTTTGATATTGCCAGTGAAAAAGTGCGGCCATT
The DNA here is from genome assembly GCF_014164175.1 of Pseudoalteromonas sp. SG44-5. Classification (NCBI taxonomy): domain Bacteria; kingdom Pseudomonadati; phylum Pseudomonadota; class Gammaproteobacteria; order Alteromonadales; family Pseudoalteromonadaceae; genus Pseudoalteromonas; species Pseudoalteromonas sp. SG44-5. The sequence goes on from NZ_JACJES010000005.1 coordinate 194,994, forward strand.
AGAGCATTTACGCGCAGAGGCTGAGCATATTTACCAAAATAATGTGAAGTCATTTGCTATTGCTAACAATAATCAGCTATTAGTGGGCGCTGTTAAAGGGTTGTACCAAGTTGATATTAGTAATTTATCGAGCATGTTTGAGCGCCCCGATGTGGCATTTAACAATAGTGTATTGCTTGATAATTTAAATATTTGGCAAATTACAAATGACCATGAAAAAATTGATTTAGCCACTGATAAAGGGTTGTTCAAGTTTAATTTAAAAACGGGGGAAATAATAAAAAACACCCGCATTAACCAAAGTAAATATACCCTAGCCGATACCAGTATTATTGATATGGTTAAAGATAATTCTGGTGGAACATGGGTGGCCACTAAAACAGATGGGGCGTTTTATTTAGCCAATAATAACTATCAGTTTACCAATGTTGAGGGCAGCATGCTTGGCGGTGACGGCTTATCGCATCATTCTATTTGGGGTATTACTGAGTATAAAGACAAGCTATGGCTAGCTACGCATAATGGTTTAACTGAAGTTGATTTAAAAACAAATATAGGCAAAACGTATTTACAAGATTTTAAAGTTGATTTGCTAACCACTGAATTTACTATTTATAAAATAATGCCTTATAAAAATAAATTATGGCTGCACTCCAACAGAGGTTTATTTATTTTTGACCCTGTTAGCCTGCAATTAACTGAGCCGCAAACACAAAATCCGAGCAACCAAAAGCTGATCACCGGCTGGGTTCATGGTGTTACTTTAATGCCCGATGGTAACTTGTACTATGTGCACTCAGATCATGGCATGCTTATGTATAATATTAATACCCAGCAACTAACCCAGTTAGAGGGCGAGTTTACTCAGTTTGACCCTTTTTTAGCGCATGGGTTTTTACCACCATTATCGACACAACCAGATAAACCTTTATTTTTTAGTGGTGGGATTTTATATCAAGTTAATCCTCACAGTTTAACTCTAAAAATAATATATAAGGTTCCTAAACAACATGAAAATGTTGCCATAAATGTGCTGTCGTATGAAGTTGATCGTAATAATATTTTATGGCTCTCGTTATCCAACTTTGGCCTGATTGGCATTGATGCCTTAACGTATGAACTTGTTCATACTATTGATTTAGACAAAAACAAATTGGGTACCTTATTGTACGATATGGTGCTTGATGACGATGGCATGATTTGGATGAGTAGTCATAAAGGCATTTGGCGTTTAAACCCGACTACACTGCATTTTCAGCAATTTACTACGTCAGAAGGGCTGCTCTCTGCAGAATTTAACAGCGGCGCTATGGCACATTTAAAAGATGGGCGTATTGCTTATGGTAGCCTAAAAGGCTTTACCTATTTTCACCCAATGAACAATCAAAACACCAAAGCGTTAATTGATCACGTTAATATTACTCGGATCAATTTAATGTCGCGAAACTTGTCGCTTAATTTACAGCAACCCCTTGAAGAAATAACATTAAATCATGACGATATAGGTTTAGAAATAGCTTTTTCGGCAATGTCGTTTAGTTTTCAAGAGCGGATTATTTATGAGTATCAGCTCGATAACGGGCAAAAAAGTTATACCCGTAACAACAGAGTGTTATTTCCAAAATTAAATCCGGGTAACTACCAATTAAAAGTGTGGGCTAAAGACCCATTAACCGGCGAATATACGTCGCCCGCTAGTTTAAAAATAAAAGTGAAATACCCACTATGGCGTGCCCCTTATTTTGTGGTGCTATATGCATTATTGTTAATTGCTTTAGTGGTTGCTTGGGTAATGCGCCGCAATAAAGTACAGCGTATTTTATTGGCAGCTCACAAAGAAAGTAAAGAAAGCGAAGCGCGTTTAAAACTGGCACTAGAGGGCAGTGAATCCGGGGTTTGGGACTGGCAGTCAAGCAGCCTTAGTATTTATCAACCGCGGTTAATAAATGAATTAGGCTACAGCGTTGAATGCGTAAATTTAGATGACTATTTAGTAAAAATACACCCACAAGACAGACCTTTATTTAGATTGGAGTGGTTAGAGTTTTTATCTACAGATAAAGGATCTTTTAATTGTACCTACAGGCTTAGGCATGCAAAAGGGCATTGGCGCTGGTACAAAGACTTTGGCAAAGTAGTAGAGTGGCATAATAAATTACCGCAAAAAGTGGCCGGAACTTACACCAATATGACCCGTGAAATGGTGTTTGAAGAGCATGCTCGCTTATTCGCAGCAGCCTTTGAGCAAACTCGCGATTGGGTATTTATACTCGATAAAAACTTTAATATACGCGCCTCTAATAAATCCTTACAAACAGCGTTTAACTTCCCAGCTGAGCCACGCTCTAGTCGAGTACTTAATTTAGGAATTTCGCGCAGCAGCCGCTTTGATTACTTGCGCATTATGCAAAAGCTCAATGTAGGGGAGCACTTTTCTTGCGAAGACACAGTAACATTGGTTAATAACGAGCAACGCCACGTGCTTGTTAAAATAAGTGCAGTTGCCGATAACGAACACAGACTAACCAGTTACGTTGTTATTTTAACCGATATTAATGCACAAAAATTAGCAGAAAATGAGCTGCATATACTCGCCAACTACGATCAGCTAACTAGCCTGCCAAATAGGGCATTATTTAATGACCGTGTAATACATGCCATTGAGCAAGCACAGCGCCATAACAGTAAGGTTGCTTTGCTGCATATTAATATTAAACGCTTTAAACACTTTAATGATTCGTTAGGGCGAGAAGTTGCCGATGAATTGATTAAAACAGTGGCAGAGCGATTAAAAAGTACCTTACGCCCCAGCGATAGCGTAGCTCGATTTGGTGGTGATGAATTTGTTGTGTTGGTGGAAGATATACAACAAATAGAAGAGGTATTGCTCGTTTGCACTAAATTAATGGGCTGTGTTAATAAAAATATTGCCCTTAATGGCCAAGTAATTAATATTAATTTAAGCATTGGTGTTGCCACATATCCAGATGATGCGCAGCAATATAAAGATCTATTAAAAGCTGCCAATATTGCTTTATACCACGCTAAAGATAATTTAGAAGGGAGCTATAAGTTTTATAAGCAAGAGATGAATCAACGGGTGCAAAAAGCACTGCACCTAGAATCGCAGTTAACTAAAGCGTATCAAGAGCATGAATTTTGTAATTATTATCAACCTATTATAAGTGCTAATAGCCAAAAAACCGAAGGCTTTGAAGTATTGCTACGCTGGCCAAAAAATCAATTAGTGAACACTCAAGAGTTTTCGTTAGCGGCAGAGAGTATTGGTTTAATTACAAAAATAATGCTGCAAACATTGGGCCGTGCTTTAGAAGAGTTAGTGGCTTGGCGCAAAATTGCTCCCGAGTTATATTTGTCGATTAACTTATCGGCACTCGATTTTGAATTTGAACACTTGGTGCCTGAAATTAAAAAGGCATTAATTAAAGCAGCTATCCCTTCAAAGGCGATTGTATTTGAAATAACAGAATCAATATTAATGCGCGATTCAAAGCAGGCCTTATCGAGTATGGATATGTTAAAACAACTAGGTTGTAGGCTTTATATGGATGACTTTGGTACAGGTTACGCATCGTTAACTTATTTGAAGCGCTTTCCTATTGATGTATTAAAAATTGACCGTAGTTTTGTACAAGATATAGGGGTTGATTCTAATGATGAGGCAATTATTCAATCTACGCTTACTTTAGCCCACAGCTTAAATAAAGAATGTGTGGCAGAAGGCATTGAAAGTACCCATCAATTAGTATTTTTAAAAGCACTTGGTTGCGACTATTTTCAAGGTTATTTATTTAGTAAACCTGTGCCCACAAATGCTGTTATTCCTTTAATTACTCGCGATTGGAGCGACGTGTTTAAGCAAGATTAAAGGAAAACCCTTAGTGTGCAGTTGCCAGCTAAAAGCTGACAACTACTTTTAACCTATTTATGGGCGCTTGCCACAGTTTCTACAAAACATGTGTTCGCTGCGCTCGTTAAGCTGAACTTTTATGGCTTTATTGGCCTCTAGTTTACTCAGCCCTAGTTTGTAACGCAGATCTTCAAGGTGACTGAGGTGCTCCTCGCTGAGAGTGCCGTTAGTGATCTGTTCATGTACTGCATTTTCGAATACTTGACGGCGTTTGCGTACTTGCTCTGAAAAGCTCGATGCAAGTAAACCGGTAGGCACTGCAACCATTCCCATACTCACTAGGGTTATTACCCCACCAAATAGTTTACCAATAGGTGTTATGGGCACTACGTCGCCGTAACCTACGGTAGTTAGCGTTGCCATAGCCCACCACATTGCCGCAGGGATAGAGCCAAATTTATCGGGCTGTATATCGTGTTCAAGCAAGTAAATACCACAAGAGGCTAAAATAAGCACCACGGCCATAATAAAAAATGCCGCTAAAAGTGTACTGCCTTCATCAATAAATGCTTGTAACAGCAACTGCATAGCACGCGAATAACGGGTTAACTTAAATACTCGCAGTAACCTTAAAACTCGTAAAAAGCGCAAATCTAGCATAAAGAAAAACATCAATAAGCTAGGTAATATAGCAATTAAATCAATTAATGCTAAAGGCGAAAAAATATAGTGCAAGCGTCGTTTGGTATTTGAGCCCTCAATAGCTGCATATTTAACTCTGTCTACACAGGTCCAAAGCCGTATTATGTATTCAATAGAAAATATAGTTATGGAAACAATTTCTAATAAGAAAAATTCTTCATGGTACTGCTTAGCAATACTCGATACAGACTCAAGGACAATGGCAACTACGTTGACCATTATGAGACAAACCAGCATTACATCAAGTATGTGCCCCGCGCGCTGATACTCTCCAGAGGCTTCAAAAGTGTGCGCAATTTTTTGTCTAAGTTTTCGTATATAGTTCATTTATAGTTTAAGTACCATATTTATACTGCCTTCTTCAAAGTCGCGGCTTATTTTAAAGCCCAATTTACGCGTAAGCTCAATCATGCCGGTATTCTCTGGTAAAGTAATCCCTTCAATAGATTTAACTCCTTGGCGCTTACAGTGCTCAATTGCAGCTGTCATTAATATACGACCTAGGCCAAGGCCTTGGCAGTCTGAGCGCACTACAACGGCAAATTCGGCCTGTAAATTATCAGGATCCATAATAACGCGCGAGACGCCAAGAGTACGAGGCTGCCCTTGATATGTTTGAGATACAATAAAGGCCATTTCACGGTCGTAATCTATTTGCGTCATTTTAGCGAGTTGGTCGTGATTAAACTGCCTTAACTCCCCAAAAAATCGTTTATAGCGATCCTCTTTAGTTAAAGACTGATCGAACTGCTGATGTGCTTGCTCATCTTCTGGTTTAATTGGGCGCAGCGTCGCTTGGGTATTATTTTTTAACGTTACGCCCTCTACCAATTCAATCGGGTAGGGGCGAATAGATAAACGTTTACGGTGCGTTTGCACTCGATAGCGGTTAATGGTCATGGTGGCGTCCAGCACTAAAAATTGCCCATTACTGGCTAATATAGGGTTGAGCTCTAAGGAACTAATGTCGGGCTGATCAATTACTAACTGCGAGATGCGAGTAAGCAGTGCGCAGAGCCGATATTTATCTACTTTTTCAGGTAGAATACGATCCTTTAGTACGCCTTTATCGTGCGCCGCGGCAATTAAGTATTTTGCTAGGTTCATATTTAGCGGGGGCAAAGCTACTGCTGCTTGTGCGTATTCAAGGCCGGTGCCTGCTTCTCCTAGTAAAATAACGGGACCAAAATTAGGCTCTGTTTTTATTGCTATTCGCAGCTCGTTGGCTCCGGCACGCGGCGCCATTTTTTGTAGCGAAAAACCATCAATAATTGCATCGGGATAAGTGTTCTTTATTCTTAATAACATCGAAAAAGCAGTTTGCTCTACTTCTTGAGCGTCATTTAAGTTAAGCACTACGCCACCCACTTCAGATTTTGAAGGAATGCTTGGGCTAATTAATTTTAGCGCCACCGGAAACCCTAACTCAATGGCTTGCTCTTTTGCTTCTGTTGGCGTGTAAGCCACTTCGGTTTGAATACACTCAATACCGTAATGACTTAAAATTTGGCTCGCTTGATGGGTCGGTAAATAACTTTGTCCTTCTTCTAAAAATTCATTTACTAAGGCTTTAGCTGCCGACTTATTAATTTTTGTATCTACGGTATTCGACTCAGGTGTTTGGGTTAAATGCTTTTGATTGCGTCGATAACTAACTAAGTGCATAAAGGCCCCAACAGCGCCCTCGGGAGTACGATAAGTTGGGATCGCGTTATTAGCGCAAACACGCCTAGCAGCATAGGCGGCATCTTCACCGGTAAAGTTAGTAATAACATACGGGCGCGCCATTTTTGGGAGTGCTTGTAAGGTTTTAACAATAATATTTGCATAGTCTTCGCTAGGTGCTAGCGCAGATGGAGTGTGAATAATCAGTAAGTTTTTTACTTCAGGAGCTTTAAGTAGAATTTCTAACGCCTGCTTATAGCGGCTCGGGGCTGAGTCACCAAAAATATCCACCGGGTTTGAGGCCTTCTCTGAGCGAGGAATTACTTTATTGAGTGCATCACATGTCTCTTCACTCAATTGCGTTAATTTACCTGAACTTTGTATTAGCTCATCTACTGCCATTACGCCAGGGCCGCCACCATTGGTTAAAATAGTGAGCTGCTCTACTTTTAATAATTTTGGGTGCATGGCTAATGTTTGCGTTGCAGCAAATAGCTCGCGTAAATCGTTTACTCTTAACATACCCGCGCGCTGAAATAGAGCATCGTATACCGCATCTGAGCTATGCGCTATTCCCGATTGAGCTTCAGCGGCAATAGCGCCCGCATGGGTCCTGCCCGTTTTAATTACAATTACGGGTTTGCTAAAAGCAGCCGCTCGAGCGGCTGAAATAAAGCTGCGACTGTCCTCAATGTTATCTATGTAGAGCAAAATAGCCGTAGTTTTAGCATCGCGACCTAAAAAGTCGAGCAATTCAGTAAATTTAATATCCAGACAATCGCCCATTGACACAAAGTAAGAAAAGCCAATTTCTTTGTTTTTTGCCCAATCTAAAATGGTTGAGCACACTGCCGCCGATTGTGAAACGAAAGCGAGTTTGCCAGGGCTCGCTACGGTATGTGAAAAGCTGGCATTTAGGCCAATATGAGGAATTAATAACCCTAAAGAATTTGGGCCCAACAGCGTAACTTGATGGCTACGTGCGCACTCTTTTAAAGTTTGTTTTTGTGCGTTACTTAAGCCGTCAGCAATGATGATGGCATTATGACAGCCCAGTTTTCCAAGTTGCTCAATAATAAGGTCTAAGGTGTTTTTATTGGTACAAATAACCGCGAGATCAGGTACTTTTGGTAGGGCATCAATACTAGGGTATGCCAGTACACCATGCACCGCAGTGTGGTTTGGTGTTACTGGCATAATTGGCCCTTTAAAACCACTTTGCAATAAGTTACGCATAACTACGTAGCCAGCGCGGGTTGGCGTGTTAGATGCACCAATAACGGCTACCGAGCTTGGGTTAAAAAACTGACTGATACGCTTGAGACTCATGGCTTTTCCTATGCTGATTAATCTTTGCTATCTGTAATTTCACAATGTACTCTGTTTATATTATATTTTCGAGCGTTTAGGGTTGTTTTAGGCGCTTAACAAGGGAGTTTTAATGAATAAAACATCTAACTTTAATATTGTTATTGCGGCTATTTGTTTAAGTATAGGCCTAATTAGCTTAGGATTTATTTTAAAAGGTGCTGCGCTTGATATCAAAGGTATGGAACGTACCGTACAAGTAAAAGGATTGGCTGAGCAAGAAGTGCTGGCCGATACCGTGATCTGGCCACTGCAATTTAGTGATGCCGACAATAACTTAGAAGCGTTAGTGAGTAGAGTTGAGGGTAAAAACGATGCAGTAATTGCATTTTTAAAGTTACACGGCTTTGATGATGAAGAAATTAGCACTGGCAGCCAATCAATTATAGATAAACAAGCTCGCGAATACGGCAGCGAAAATCAACAATTTAGATATATAGTGCGCTCTAATATTATTGTTTATTCAAATGCGCCCGACAAAGTAAAAAATGCCCTGAGCAAGGTAAGTCAGCTGGCTAAGCAAAATATTGCCATAGTGCAAGATAACTACGAAACCCGTGTGGAGTATATGTTCACTGGTTTAAACGACATTAAACCAGCAATGGTACAAGAGGCCACCGAAAAAGCCCGTGAAGTTGCGACTAAATTTGCCAAAGACTCAAATTCAAAATTAGGTAAAATAAAAACGGCTCGCCAAGGGCAATTTAGCATTAGTGATCGTGACTCTAATACGCCGCAAATCAAAAATATTCGCGTGGTTACGAGTGTGGAATATTATCTTTCTGACTAAGTAAATTAATCACTTGAGTTATTGAGCGCTGTAAATAGGCAGCGCTTAATAAAAGCGTGGTTTCGTTTACCGTATTGCTTTGTAATACATTTAATAATTGCTGTTTTGCTTGTGCATTTTGCTTTTGCTCCATTTCCATTAATGCGAGTAGCGCCGAGAACTCATGCTTTATTGGCGTAGTCGGTTTATTTGCATAAGCAATATAACAGGCAACTGGCGTTAACCCTTGCAGGTTAGGCTGTGCCAGCGCTTTTAGTAAGTCATCGTTAGATTCAAATAACATTAACGAACGTACATAGTTAAACGGTAAATTATTTGCATCAGGGTGTTTAAATACAGTATGCAACACAGTGTTACCGGCCTCATTTTGCGCCAAAAAACCCTTGTTAACTTTAAGTGCAGGTGTAAAAAAGCTTAATGCGTCTAGGGTGCTTAGTTGGCTAATAAACGATGTTGGTAAAGGGTTATTGGTTAAAATACGGATTGCCACATTTTGCATAAAGTTATATTTAACACTCATTCGCTGCGCGCTTTGATACAAGTGCATTAATTGGCTTGCTTGCTGAGCAGGGGTTAACTGCTTAAAGTCGTTATCAAGCTCGTCGAGTTGATACTTAGCAAGGCGTGCGTTAAGTAATTGTATGCATAATTCCATGGCTTATCTCCTTAGTTTATTATTACCTAGCCAGAACACTGGTTAAGAGATTTACTAATGTATTGAATCATAGTTATATTTAATTTTATTATCCGGAGCTCAGGTTACCTACTCTAGCTTAAACAATTGGCTTATAAAACAAAAAAAGGCCGCATAAGCGACCTTCTATATTGTTACTGAGTTATTACAAGTTAAGCTTGTTTACTTGCTATCCACTGATTAACAAAGTTTTCTAGTACGTTAAGTGGTACAGGGCCATTTTTAAGCACTACGTCGTGGAACTGGCGAATATCAAACTTATCACCTAGTTGCTGCTTTGCATTTTCACGTAGTTCTAAAATCTTCAGCATACCCACTTTATAAGCAGTTGCTTGCGATGGCATTACAATGTGACGCTCAACCATTTTAACCCCGTCAGAGGTCGCATTAGGTGTGTTATTTACGTAGTAATCAATACCTTGTTGGCGGTTCCACTGCATAGCGTGAATACCTGTATCAACCACTAAACGTGCTGCGCGCCATAATTCCATCGAAAGGCGACCAAAGTCAGAATATGGGTCTTCGTATAAGCCCATTTCTTTTGGTACTAGCTCAGAGTATAAACCCCAACCTTCAATATAAGCAGTGTAGCCACCAAATTTACGAAACTTAGGCACGCCTTCTAGCTCTTGCGAAATTGCAATTTGCATATGATGCCCCGGAATGCCTTCATGATAGGCTAGTGCTTCCATTTGGTAAGTGGGCATAGCTTCCATGTCGTAAAGGTTGGCGTAGTAAACACCTGGACGAGAGCCATCTGGTGCAGGTTGTTGATAAAACGCTTTGCCAGCTGCTTTTTCACGAAATGCTTCAACGCGTTTTACAATCATATCGGCTTTTGGTTTTACAATAAATAACTCATCAAGACGCGACTTCATATTATTAATTAGGTCGGTTGCTTGGCTAATATATTGCTCTTTAGCTGCATCAGTATTTGGTAAATAAAACTGCTTGTCGGTTTTCATAAACTGCATGAAAGCGGTTAAATCGCCTTTAAAACCTACTTTATCTTTAATGGCGCGCATTTCGTCATGAATACGAGCTACTTCAGCAAGGCCAATAGCGTGTATTTCTTTTGCTGTTAGGTCTGTGGTAGTGGTGCGCTTTAACGCATTGTTATAAAACGCTTCGCCATCAGGAAATTTCCATGCACCGTCGCGGTTATCTGCGCGCTTTTCAAGTTGGGCTATATAATTAATCAGTTTAGAGTAAGCAGGTTTAACAGCCGACTTTAAAGCATCTACTGCATCAGCTGTTAAGCTGTCTTTTTCGCTTTGATTGATTTCTAGTTTATTAACTTTGCGTTTAAAGTCGCTAAGCAATGTAGAGTCGTCGCCTTGCTCAAATGGAGCGCCTTTTATAATATTTTTACTTGAGTCGATAACATGCGGGAATACAAACTTAGGTGCAATAATGCCTTTTTCAGCACGTACTTCTAAATCAGTAATTAACTGATCAAATACTGCTGGCACACCGTTTAAGCGAGATATATACGCTTTAGCGTCTTTTACATCACTTACTTGATGCTGGTTAATTAAAAATGCCGCGATCATAGAGTGAGTGCCGTACATTTGGTTTACCGGGTAACTGTGGTAACGCCATTTGAAGTCAGCAATTGAGTTTTCAAGATCTTGCTTTTTTAAGTCGTAACTTACTTTAGTTGCATCATCAAGCTGAGCACGATTAATGCTATTAAGCGTTACTAAATCAGCTTTGGTTTGTGCAAAATCTTTTAATTTTTTAGCTTCGCTACCATCGTCCCACTTGTCGTAATCTTGCTTAATACCCATGTAAGTTTGATACACAGGGCTGCTCATTACGTCACGAGTAAAGGTATCTTCAAAAAATGTATTTGCTTTGTTTATTTCGCTTTGTACTGGTTGTGTCTGTACCGCAGGTGCTGCTGTTACTTGTTGTGGTGATTTTTTACGTGACTACCCTGATGTTGATAAACCAACAATTGAAATTATTTCTAACCCACTCCATCGCTATAAAAAAATGTTACTTATAGTGGGCAAAGACACTGCTGATTTAAAAACTGCAG
>NZ_JACJES010000060.1:0-690 GCF_014164175.1 Pseudoalteromonas sp. SG44-5
CCTAGGACACCGCCCTTTCACGGCGGTAACAGGGGTTCGAATCCCCTTGGGGACGCCACTTACTATTTAATAGTCAGTGCAGTGTTATTAAGAAAGCTCGCCTGAAACGAGTCTAAAAATTCAGTGTCCTAGTGACACATTTATGTGTCCCCATCGTCTAGAGGCCTAGGACACCGCCCTTTCACGGCGGTAACAGGGGTTCGAATCCCCTTGGGGACGCCACTTACTATTTAATAGTCAGTGCAGTGTTATTGAGAAAGCTCGCCTGAAACGAGTCTAAAAATTCAGTTGTCCTAGTGACACAGAAAATGTTTCTGAGAAGATAATGCCATTCGCCTCACAGGCTCGGTCTCATCTTACACAGAAATAGCAAATCAATGATTTGCAAACCAATTTCTGCGTCCCCATCGTCTAGAGGCCTAGGACACCGCCCTTTCACGGCGGTAACAGGGGTTCGAATCCCCTTGGGGACGCCACTTACTATTTAATAGTCAGTGCAGTGTTATTAAGAAAGCTCGCCTGAAACGAGTCTAAAAATTCAGTTGTCCTAGTGACACATGTATGTGTCCCCATCGTCTAGAGGCCTAGGACACCGCCCTTTCACGGCGGTAACAGGGGTTCGAATCCCCTTGGGGACGCCACTTACTATTTAATAGTCAGTGCAGTGTTATTAAGAAAGCTCGCCTGAAA
>NZ_JACJES010000061.1:0-645 GCF_014164175.1 Pseudoalteromonas sp. SG44-5
CCACCAGAAGTGAATGGCTTATCAACACCATACCATTCACAATTACCCATCTTGCAAGGGGTTACCTCGTACTCATATCTAAATGGTGTAACCCATACAGTATCACCAACTGATGACCAAGAACCGCCGTTAACCTTAGATGCTTTGTAAGAATCAATTGAAGGTGTCCAAATTGGATGACATACAGAAAGACTATTTTCTTCTGTTACTACAGTCTGTTTATTCTCATTACTAATTGTGCACTCATATTCATAAAAAGTTTTCAGTTGAGGTGAACGCAAACTAGTTAAATCAGGTTCGTTTGCAGAAACAAAAAAAGCGCTAATAAGCGCTAATAAAAATATTAGAATTCGCATAATGCGCCTTTAATGAAAAGGGCGGTGTTACCCGCCATTTAATTAACTGGTTCTGACACCACTTGAAAAGCCTTCGACGAAGCACCATACAAGGAATGAGGCAAGACCAATTGAAGTAACCATTTTAGTTACGTAACTTTGATACAATCATGCCAATAGCAAAACCGATTGCAGCAACAGTAATTACGCCAGTGATAATTGCAGTGTAGTTTGAAGTACCATCAGTTACAGCAGCATCAATTGCAGCGGTGTGGTCAGCAGCAAACGCAGTTGCCGAACCCATAACAGC
>NZ_JACJES010000062.1:0-645 GCF_014164175.1 Pseudoalteromonas sp. SG44-5
GCTGTTATGGGTTCGGCAACTGCGTTTGCTGCTGACCACACCGCTGCAATTGATGCTGCTGTAACTGATGGTACTTCAAACTACACTGCAATTATCACTGGCGTAATTACTGTTGCTGCAATCGGCTTTGCTATCGGCATGATTGTTTCAAAGTTACGTAACTAAAATGGTTACTTCAATTGGTCTTGCCTCATTTCTTGTATGGTGCTTTGTCGAAGGCTTTTCAAGTGGTGTAAGAACCAGTTAATTAAATGGCGGGTAACACCGCCCTTTTTATTAAAGGCGCATTATGCGAATTCTAATATTTTTATTAGCGCTTATTAGCGCTTTTTTTGTTTCTGCAAACGAACCTGATTTAACTAGCTTGCGCTCTCCTCAACTGAAAACTTTTTATGAATATGAGTGCAAAATTAGTAATGATGATATACAGACTGTAGTATCAGAAGAAAATAGTCTTTCTGTATGTCATCCAATTTGGACTCCTTCAATTGATTCTTATAAAGCATCTAAGGTTAACGGTGGTTCTTGGTCATCAGTTGGTGATACTGTATGGGTTACACCATTTAGATATGAGTACGAGGTAACCCCTTGCAAGATGGGTAATTGTGAATGGTATGGTGTTGATAAGCCATTCACTTCTGGTGG
>NZ_JACJES010000063.1:0-628 GCF_014164175.1 Pseudoalteromonas sp. SG44-5
AGAGTTAATTAAATGGCACTGAATGGTACTGCTACCATTCTTTTTTTACTTTTGAAAACTCTTGATAAATAACAATGTTATTCATCAGAATTTTATTATCAGCTTTTCCAAATTTTTAAAGAGCAAGAGAAATAAAAACTTCTCAAAATTAAACACACTTCATTCTCAGGTCGTTTATGACCCGATAAAGAATATTTATTTTTAAGAAGTAAAGTGGTGGAGCTAAGCAGGATCGAACTGCTGACCTCCTGCGTGCAAGGCAGGCGCTCTCCCAGCTGAGCTATAGCCCCACATATGCTGGTCTTACTGTTTGTATACCGACTTTGCTTCTAGACAAGGCGTAGGAAATCGACGTTTAGTTTACTAAACGAGATATTCCATAACGATGTATGGGAGTAAAGTGGTGGGTCTGAGTAGATTTGAACTACCGACCTCACCCTTATCAGGGGTGCGCTCTAACCAGCTGAGCTACAGACCCAAACAATAAGTGTTGTTCTCTTTACAATTAACAATCATCTGTGTGGACACTACGAACAAATAAGTTCTAAATCGTATAAGGAGGTGATCCAGCCCCAGGTTCCCCTAGGGCTACCTTGTTACGACTTCACCCCAGTCATGAATCACTCCG
>NZ_JACJES010000064.1:0-586 GCF_014164175.1 Pseudoalteromonas sp. SG44-5
CCTAAAGAAATTACTTATCCTGCCGTTAACTTAATTAGTACAGAGCTTGAGCATACAATTGTGATAGCTTTTGGTTAAATTAAAATAGCAACATTACGAAAGTAATCAGGAGTTTTATCATGGCTATATCAGTAAATACAAACGTATCTTCATTAAATGCTCAACGTAATCTTTCTAAATCAGGGCAAGGCTTGGCAACGTCGATGGAGCGTTTATCATCAGGCATGCGTATTAATAGCGCAAAAGATGATGCAGCAGGTATGCAAATATCTAGCCGTTTAACATCGCAAATAAGTGGCTTAGCGGTAGCACAGCGTAATGCTAATGATGGCATATCAATGGCGCAAACAGCTGAAGGCGCTATGAGTGAATCAACAAATATTTTGCAGCGTATGCGTGAGCTAGCACTGCAATCAGCGAATGGTTCAAACTCAGCTGACGACAGAGCATCACTGCAAAAAGAAGTGGGTGCATTGCAAACGGAATTAACCCGCATTGCAGAAACTACATCGTTTGGTGGTCAAAGTTTATTGAACGGCTCGTTTGGTAGTAAAGGGTTTCAGGTTGGTTCAAACGCTGCAGAAAC
>NZ_JACJES010000065.1:0-580 GCF_014164175.1 Pseudoalteromonas sp. SG44-5
GCAATGCCCGCTGCCAATCCAGAGCCGCCAGTAATTAACTTTAGCGACTTAGCCGCTTTGCCTAGGGTTGCTAAATGTGCACTATTAAAGGCATCAACCACAGCGTAGCGTTTACCTGCACTTTGTAGCTCAGCAAACTGGTTAGTGATGGCCTCAGCGCCTTGCTCAATGGTTTGGTAATTGACTAAACCGGCTTCTCCTTGCGACTGGCTATTCATTAAGCGCACCAAGCTTGAATCGGTCATTGGCGTTACCGGGTGATTACGCATACCCGATTCATTAAGCGGCTCGCCAAGTACAAATAAGTGACCGTTAAATACGGTGCGACCATTCACTGGCAAAGCAGGGCATACAATAGTAAAAGACTCACCGAGTGCCGCTAATAAAGCGTCGGTTACCGGGCCAATATTACCTTTAGCCGTACTATCGAAGGTTGAACAATATTTGAAATAAAACTGCTGACAGCCTTGCTGTTGTAGCCATTTTAATGCGGCTAAGCTTTGCTCTATTGCTTGCTCTACAGGGCAAGAACGCGTTTTAAGGCTTACGACAACCGCATCCGCGTCAACCACAGTGTTAC
>NZ_JACJES010000066.1:0-508 GCF_014164175.1 Pseudoalteromonas sp. SG44-5
GCCCTAACCGATACGAGCAACCCAAACCCGACAAACCAGATACCGATATTTCTTTATTATCATCTTTATAAACCGTTTAAAATAATCCGCCAAGCGAAGCCTGAGCGTAGCGGATTATTTAACGGGTACGTAACTTATTACGTAATTTTCATTTATTACGTAATAATTACTGCCGATTATTACGTACCAACGCTAACTTTAGTCAACGAACCTATCACTTATGGCGCAGCCATGTAGACCGCACAGCTATATTAATTTAGCATTGCTGCCTGTCGGTCGTTACCAAGCGAAGCGCAAACCATGTTATTAGTTTCACAAATCCCGCGCTTGCGCCCTTGATAAACCAATACGGAATTTAGAGTAATGCAGAAGCTAAGGAAAAACCCCTCCCCCCGTATACTAATAGGGGGGGAGCGAAAATTTAACACTTATGCCGATTTTGCATTGTGATTTTTTAAAAAGGAGTATTAATCACAATGTTTAAATCAGAATTTCACAAACAGTTTCT
>NZ_JACJES010000067.1:0-400 GCF_014164175.1 Pseudoalteromonas sp. SG44-5
TTTTACCCTAAGGCGTCAACACCTGGCTGTACCGTACAAGCCGAAAACCTACGCGACCAGCAAGCAGAGCTGGCAAAATTTAACACCCGCGTAGTAGGCATAAGCCCAGATCCAATTAAACGCCTTAAAAACTTCGAAACTAAAAAAGAACTTAACTTCGATTTACTCTCAGATGAAGATCACGCCATTGCAGATGCATTTGGAATTTGGGGCTACAAAAAATTTATGGGCAAAGAATACGACGGCATACACCGCCTGACATTTTTAATCGGTCAAGACGGCAAAATTAAACACCTGTTCGATAAGTTTAAAACCAAAGATCACCATCAGGTAGTGTTGGATTATCTCGCAGCAGAATAAGTTAGCGGCAGAGTAAGTTACTCGCTGTTAGAAATTAGAC
>NZ_JACJES010000068.1:0-393 GCF_014164175.1 Pseudoalteromonas sp. SG44-5
ATAGAATGGTGGGGCATGATGGATTTGAACCATCGACCAATTGATTAAAAGTCAACTGCTCTACCAACTGAGCTAATGCCCCGCTCTATGCACTTAATTTAATTAAGCTTACGTAAATCCGCCGACTCCAGCCATTCTTAAGTATATAAAGAATGGTGGGGCATGATGGATTTGAACCATCGACCAATTGATTAAAAGTCAACTGCTCTACCAACTGAGCTAATGCCCCGCTCTGATAACTAACTAGCAAACCTTGCTGTTTAGTTACTTGCGTAAATCCGCCGACTAATACTTTACTTTCACTGCTCATAGAATGGTGGGGCATGATGGATTTGAACCATCGACCAATTGATTAAAAGTCAACTGCTCTACCAACTGAGCTAATGCCCCGCT
>NZ_JACJES010000069.1:0-388 GCF_014164175.1 Pseudoalteromonas sp. SG44-5
AGGCGTTTAATTGGATCTGGGCTTATGCCTACTACGCGGGTGTTAAATTTTGCCAGCTCTGCTTGCTGGTCGCGTAGGTTTTCGGCTTGTACGGTACAGCCAGGTGTTGACGCCTTAGGGTAAAAGCCGTAGGGGTCAAATCTTGACTTCAGACATTATCATCATTGAGCGTTTGATAGTCACTGTGAGTTTACCTTTCGATGAAAAGTATAATTTAATCAACACCCACAAAAAAGCGTTGCCCTTGAGCAACGCTTTTTTAAGTCTAATTTCTAACAGCGAGTAACTTACTCTGCCGCTAACTTATTCTGCTGCGAGATAATCCAACACTACCTGATGGTGATCTTTGGTTTTAAACTTATCGAACAGGTGTTTAATTTTGCCGTCT